>CALLVY010000025.1 GCA_938015925.1 uncultured Saprospiraceae bacterium | reverse complement strand
AAAACAAAAAAAATGAAAAACTTACTTTACCTCTTTCTAGGATTAGGAATGATTATGATTTGTAGTTGTGCTACTGAAGAAGAAGAAGAAGAAAAAACGACTACTAATCAATGTACAGATGATTATGCGGAATTTTATTACGACAATACTTTATTCAGAACGGCCTACTTGCCCGAGGGAGGAGAACTTTTGACCGTAAGTGGAGAGAGCTGTGGAATAGGAGTCGCCTTTAGTGAAATGGCCAATATTTTAACCCTACGGATTTTGGGAGAAGGACAAGCGCTCAACATTCATACGGAGCTTACCAATTTAAATGAAGAAGGAGAATTCCGCTTTCTTGAATATACCAATTCCAATATCAACTCCACCTTCGACAATTTAAT
Source organism: uncultured Saprospiraceae bacterium (assembly GCA_938015925.1). GTDB lineage: Bacteria > Bacteroidota > Bacteroidia > Chitinophagales > Saprospiraceae > CALLVY01. The sequence continues at coordinate 6,833 of CALLVY010000025.1, read as the reverse complement.
TTTGGATGCGGAGAATTACATCCTAATAGAAGAAATGGACCCCTCAGCGAATACCATCAAAGGGAAGTTTAAATTTAAAATAGCGAATGCAATAGGAGATACCATAAGCGTGACAGATGGTTTATTTAATTGCTCTTACCATAGTTTTTAATTGTTTGCTGGCATGGCCGCATGTCCAAGACTCTTCTCATTCTAACCGAATCGGATTTCTGGCCTCTGGCCTCTACCAAGTACTATCACTACTACGGATGGTATCCCCTGTTTTGGAACCTTAGTCGTATTCAAGAGGCCTTTGTTCAAACCATCAAAAAATGAAAATAAACCTAATCTTAATCCAACTGGTACTATTGCTAAGCTTAGGAAATGCGTTTGGTCAAGAAAAGAACGAGGAGCTTATCTATCAAGAGCAGAAAGACGTGGAGGTAAAGCCCACTTTTGTGGATTCAGATCAACTTGGAAAATACCTTGTAAAAAAGAATTACGGCGAATATCAAATCATTGAACAGGAGGGGAAGCTTGGTGTTTTAAACAAATCTGGAGCATTGCTTATTCCCCTGTTTGTAGAAGGGGAAATAGAGCGGGAAGCAAATGGCTTTCAGATTCGACACAAGGGCTTGTTTGGTTTTTATGATTTGGAAGGGAATGAAATTCTTGCTCCCATATTCCAAGGAGTATACCACAAAGGAAAGTATATCATTGTCTTAGCCTCTAGGCCAGGATTGAAGTCAGGACTTTACGACGCTGAAGGGAAACAAGTGCTGGATACGGCGTATTGTGTACTAAGTCGAATCAATAAGGCTCCAAGTACTAACCGAGAGCTTTACAAGATTTCTAAAGATTGTAAAAATTTTGCCATAGTAGCGATGGATACGCTCCAATCTGATCTGAAATTTGATTACCAAACCTTGCAATGGTTGGATCATGCGGATGCCTATTTTGTAAAAAAGAAGGATCAATTCGGAGTGATCAATTATGATTTAACAGCAATTGTTCCAGTAGAATATGAAGACTTGAAAGCCTATAGAGGATATCTAATTGCTAAAAAGAATGGCAAATATGGGATCATCGATTATGCCAATAAGGAAATCATTCCTTTTGCATATGAGAAACTGGAATCTGGGGAAATGGATGATTTTATAGTTCGAAAAAACGGAAAATATGGAACCATTAATCTCAATAATGAAATTCTAATTCCACTGACTTATAACCGTTTAAGATACGATATAAATGTAATCAATGGCTACCTCTTTTCAGAAAATGGAAGGACAGGTTTGATCAGTTTTTCCGGTAAAATTATTTTAGCACCAAAGTACGAGGAGATCCGTTCTATTATTGAAGTGCAAGCCGATTGGACGACTAGACTAAACAAAGGGTATATCCTAAGTGGTAAAAATGGGAAGTTTGCAATAAGCAATGCAGACGGAGAAGTACTCACTGATTTTATTTATGATCGCATTAAACAGAATCTTGCGAGTCGTCCATTTCCTTTAAAGGTTAACTTAGGCGAGTATCTTTTTAAAATGGATAGATTGGGAAAATGTATAGAGGACTGTCCGCCGAAAGAGATATTGGATGCGGCTAGGGGGGAAGACTAAAGAAGGAATAAAATGTTTAGAGTCTTTTCGCAAAGAAAAATGGGATAGAAAAAATAGGATGATTGCCAGAAAAATAGACAGTTATACTTCCTAAGCCTTGTTTACGTTACATAGTTTTAGCTTACGATCTAGTCTACAACAGTATAAAGCAAATGAAAATTATTTACTTCCTAATCCTCTTTCCTGTTTTTTTAAATGGACAAAAAGCCGTCAAAATATTCCAAAGCGAAACAGAGAAGGTCGTTTCCGATTTAAAGGCAATAGGTGGTGATCTGCATTTTTCTTCTGGTGGTTTTTATTATCAAAGAGGTCATTCTTGTGGAACACCAACTCCCGTAAAACAATACCATCCTAAAGATTATTTCTACCAAACTGAAAAAGAAGAAGTGCGTGCATTGACACTTGCAAAACTAGATAGTAATTTTATTAATAAGGCTTCTGTTTTTAACCTAGGTGGAGATAAAATAATAATTACAGCTTCCGATTATCCAATTGCTTATGATGACTTGTATTTAACGGATCATTCTTTATCGGAAGTAATAAAAGTGGAGAATGAAAAGCTAGATAATCCACCACATGTTTATCGTTGTCAAATGGTAAATGACAAAATGTTTTTCTTGGCCAATGATGTAAGAGGGAAACGGCAATTGTGGTCGACAGATGGAACAATAGAAGGAACGTTACCTTTTTACAGTGCTCCTATTCCGTATTTGGTTTCTTCGTTGGTGCCTTTTAAAGATGGACTTGTGTTTTCAGCTTACACTAGGGAAAGTGATTTTGTTCTATTCTTTAAATCTTTTGAACAAGAAAACTTAATCAAGTTTACCACCTTTCCAGCCTCTTCCGTATTTATTAGTATAAAGAAAGTGCTCCATGATAAAATTATCTTTCATGTTACCTTTAGGAGCAAAATAGGAAGCCATGCTGCTAAGGATATGGAGCGGAGTGCTTTATGGGAATCGGATGGTACCATTGAAGGAACTAAGGAATTGGTAGACTTTAAAAAATATGTATTAAGTTATCAACCCATTGAATTAAATGAGAAGCTATATTTAAGTGTTGGAAATAAGGAATACCACCTTTGGGAAACGGATGGTACAAAAAATGGATCAAGGAAAATATCGGAATCCATAAAACTTTTGCCAGAGAGATTAAGTATGATGGGACTATGTAAATTCAAAGGGAACTTATATTTTATAGGAGAGCAAGATTCCATTTTGGGTACCCAGATTTATTACCTCTCCGATGAGTCAGAAGTGAAGTCCATTACTCAAAAAAAGAATTTCAACCCATTGATGTTAAAGGTGCATGGGAATGAATTATATTTTGTTGCCAATACTAAAAGAGGGGGTAGAGAATTGTGGAAGATAGATGCAAAAAAGAAAAAGGCTTTTCAAGTAAGCAAAATCAATAAACGAGAAATGGCTTTTACGGAAAACCCATATAGCCGACAGCTTTGGTTTTGTTGGCAAAATAAATTATACTTTTTGGCAAAAACAGTAAATAAAGGCTATCAATTGTTTTGCACGGATGGCAAAAAAGTTACTCAGGTGATTGACCAAATAGGACTAGAAAGTCCAGATCCTGATTTTTTCTCCTTTGCGGAAATAGGAGAGGAGCTGTTTTTTACCTACGGGAATTCTACCAGAGGATATGGAGATCAAATTTGGAAATTAAAATAAGAAAAGATAAAAGCTTCCTTCTACCCCCAACCTTCTTCACCACCACTAACTCCTCCGAACTCACCTAAGCAAATAAAGTCCCACCAGAAGATCCGAAAGATCCATAGAAACATTTTTCGAACTTGGTTTTTGAGAAATCAAAAACTTGCCATTCGCAGCTAGCAAATCAACCTGATCGAGCAGCAAAGAGCATTTTATCCAAAGTAGGGTTAAGGAAAAATTGAAGACTAATGAAAATTGCTAATAGGCATATTGGTTATGTCTAGGATTAAATTGTTATTTTCGGGAATTCCATCGATAGGTCTATTGATGTCTTCTTTCTGATAAAGAACAAAACGAAAATACGCAATGCTGAAAAAATTAATACTCTGCGTTTTCCTATCTTTTGGTACAAGCCCCATTTTTCGAACCTGTCTTTAAATATAAACCAATGAAATTTAATCTCGATAAATCAATAGAAATTCTACAAAGAACTCCTTTCGTAATCGAATCATTATTAAGTGGTTTGTCTGCGGAATGGTGGAGGGAGAATGAAGGCGAAAATACCTGGAGTCCTTATGAGGTTCTTGGGCATTTAATTCACGGAGAAAAGACAGATTGGGTACCAAGAGCAAAAATAATCCTTTCCAATGCTGAATCTAAAACCTTTGTACCATTTGATCGATTTGCTCAGAATAATTGGGATCAGGAAAGACCGATTGAAGATCTGTTGAAAGAATTTAAAGCACTAAGGATGGAAAATTTGGAAACGCTAAAATCTTTGCAAATTGATGCTTCGAAATTAGTAGAAAAAGGAACACATCCCGAATTAGGAGCAGTTGTATTAAGAGAATTGTTATCAACTTGGGTGGTGCATGACTTGGGACATATTTCCCAGATATCCAGAGTGATGGCCAAGCAGTATAAAACGGAAGTGGGCCCTTGGAAGGAATACTTGGGGATCTTAAAATGATGGGAAAATCATTATTTAGAGATGCACACAGATGTCCTTGTTTTTTCCAATTTGAATTTTAAAAAATGAACAAACCACCGTTTAAAAAATTTCCTAAACTCTCCTCCGAAAAAATAATCCTAAGAGAAATTATCGATGCGGATATTCCAGATATTATTGAACTCTCTTTTTATGATGGCAAGCCCGCAGAGAATGCAGCACAAGCTTTTAAAATGCAGGAAAGAATAAACAAAGATTACCAAAAGGGCGATTCTATTCATTGGGGAATTGCCAATATAAAAAGCAATAAGATCATAGGAACTTGCGGATATTATCGAGGCTTTGAAGCTGGCAGTGGAGAGCTTGGATGTGTTTTGCTGAGGGAGTTTCGGGGGCTTGGTATTATGACTTCGGCATTAAAATTAGCCATCGACTTTGGATTAAAGAACATGGAATTAAAACGAATCAATGCCATCACAACAAAGCAGAATTATAGAGCGATAAAATTACTGAATCGCCTTGGTTTTGGGAAACTTGATTCCTTGGCAGAAGACGAAATTGAATTTGAAATTATTGGAGAAAGAGCACAAAATTTAAGGAATAACAAAAAATAAAACAATGGATATTAATGAAACCTTAGACGGAGATCTTACTTTCGAATTCACCTTATCTCCGGAGATGATTTCTTTTTTACGGGAAACCGCAAGATGGGCAAAGTTTATTGCTATCATGGGTTTTCTGTCTGCCGGGATTATGATTGTCCTATCTTTTACAATGGGATTCTTTGTGGATTTATTGGGCGCTGGCCTAGAAGACTCCGAGATGGCTCTTCCTTCGGGGGGCTTAGTTTTTGTTTATTTGCTTTCGACCTTAGTTATGTTAATGCCAGTTATTTACCTATATAAATTTGCAAGCAATATGCAATTGGCCTTGAATAATAATGATCAATTGGCTTTAAGAGATTCTTTTAAAAATCTAAAATCTCATTATAAATTCTATGGTATCGTTTTGGCCATTTCATTGGGCCTGGTTAGCCTATTGTTTCTTTTGATGGTGATGTTTATCATGGCTTAATTTTTAGAATTTGAAAGAGAATTTGTTAGTTTAAAACTACTCGTTTTTATCAACGGTGTTAGTTGTTACTTGCGGCTAACACATTGCGTTAAACGAGAGGCAATCAGGCCTTTGGTAATATAAGAGACTTGAGTGATCTACCGACAGGAATTTATTATACTCCTATTTTGGTAGGAAAACACGCGAAGGTCAATAAGTTGATTAAGTTCTAGTTTTCAAACTACTTTTATAAAGAAAAATGATAAGTTAATTTGAGAGGTGATCGCCTGTTTTATTGCCATTAAATATGCGATTGCCTCTTTAATTTCTGATTCCATTTCGTGGACTAAGGGCTTAAGATTCAATGCTTTTTTTAATCAAAAAAAGGCCTGGTAGTAGCCAAGCCCTTTTATTTTCTAGAAAAAAACCTTATATTTACCATTCTTAAAAAAGAATATAAATTCTTCGTTTTCTATCCTGCGATAAGCATTCCTGCCCGATCAATTAGTTAAAGAAAGTCTTTTGTAAAAAAAATATAAAAAATATGAAGACCATTCAATTTTTAGTGCTAGTGCTTTTCCTTTCTTCCTGTTCTAAAGATGCTATTGAACCCAATCCGCAATTTAATTTTTTTGAAAACAAGCAGCTCTCCTTTGAATATTATGACCCGACAGTTATTGCTGATTATCTAATTATTTCTGATCTCAAAATAAAAGTAGAACAGGTAAGGTTGAATGGAAGGGACTATCAAGGTTTTTATGACCATGAAAATTTTCCTACTCCAATTTTTGCCTTAAGTGCAACAGAAAACCTTTTAGGTTTTAATCTCTTGCCGATTAGGTATGAGAATGGTAATTATTTTGAATACCGAGGAACCCATAATTTTTGGGGAATCGAAAGCACGAATGAGGTTCTTATCTTAAAAGACGATCTTAAAAAAGGAGACGAATGGATGTCTGCACAGGTCTTGGATAATGGGGAATTGCTTACTCATGAATTTGAAGTGATTGAGCAACACGATGTTTTTGTTAAATTTGGAATTGAACATTTAGACGTATTTCAAATTAAGGAAACGATGACCAGTAACAATCCTTTAGTAGACAAATCTATCAGCATGCATTTCTATAATCGTGAAAAAGGCATCATCAGAAGAGAATTGCCCCACCAGGTATCAGGAACTTTTAGCTCATTGATTTTGAGTAGGATGGAATGAGCAAGCTTGAAAAACGAACCGATTTGACAATTTGCTAGTCTTTTATTAATTTGCTGGTCATTGAATAACAAAAAAATAAAGACTATGGATTACAGTGAAACTTTAGATGATAATTATTCTTCAGATTTTGGTTTGTCTACCGAGATCTTAGATTATTTACGCGAAACTGCAAAATGGGCAAAATTTATTGCCATCGTTGGATTTGTTTTTGTCGGGATTATGGTTTTGGCATCCATTGGCATGAGTGTTTTTATGGGATCATTAAGTTCTGACTTCGGAGCATTGGGATTCCCTTTTTCGCCAATGCTCATCGTTGCGGTTTATTTGATAATGGCCTTGATAATGTTTGTTCCCATTTT
>CALLVY010000024.1 GCA_938015925.1 uncultured Saprospiraceae bacterium | reverse complement strand
TATTTAAATCGTTATTTCTAATCTGATTTTTTCAATATAAATTGCGCTCAAATTTAATAGTGAAAATAGTTTTGAGAATATCCCGGGCTTAAAGAACTAGCAAAAGCGTCTTTGAATTTCTTGTGAATGACAATTCTATCTGTCGGTCTATTTACAAACAAAATAGGTTGTTCTTCACAAAGAATGGCTTCCAGTTTATGATAAATTTTGGTTCTTCCGGGCATATCTAAAGTCTTTCTCAGCTCCATAATCAAAGCATCTGTTTCAGCATTTCCAAAAGAAAAATAATTAGCCCTACTTTCAGAATGCCAATGTTGATGCGGATCATAATGGTCTGGCTGCAAACCATGAGCACTAGAATACAATTCAAAATCTTTGGTCCGCCAAGATTGGCGGAGGGCATTAGATTCTTTGGTAACTATTTCAATGTTAATTCCTGCTTTTTTAGTCGCTTGTTTAAAAAAGAGTGCGATACTACTGCTGACATTATTCCCAGGAGTTATCCCATATTCAAAATCCAATTCTACTTTTTTTCCATCAACTACCTTATCTCTAATCCCATTTCCATCTGTATCCTTCCAATTGTTTTCCTCCAATAGTGCAATCGCTTTATCGATACTAAAGAGAGGGGATTTAATATCTTTATTCCCATAATCATACGCTCCCCAAGGTCCTGTAATTTTTTCTGCTAATCCAAGGTAGACTTCCTCAATAATTCCATCTACATCCAATAGATGAGCAAGTGCTTTTCGGACGGCTTTTTCTTTTAACTTTGGGCTGGTTCCATTCATCCCAATATAGTTGTACATGTAGGTAGGAGGTGTAAAAAAATTATACTGCGTACTTACCATTTCATTTTCCATTAACTCCATAAACAAATTGGCAGGAATCGTTCCGACAACATCTAGTTTCCCTTCCTTAACCATCGCTACTGCTGCATTTTGATCGGGTACAATTTTAAAAATCAGTTCCTCTGGGAAGGCAGAAAGTAAAGGATATTTGTCTGCTAATTTATTTCCCCACCAATTCTCTTTTTTCTTTAAACGAAGGCTTTGGGTTGGAATCCATTCTTCCAGTTTATATGCGCCACAATTAGATATAAAATCTTTGTCCTGTGCATATTTGATATCCATAAATTCTTCTGCAAATTCCTGTAAGCGACTATCTTTTGTCGCCAAAGCTTCCGCTTTTTTAGCATCTGATAATTCTACCAAAGAAAAATCTTTCAGCAAGCCTTTAGGATCATAGGCATATTCTGGATAAATCCATAAGCCGCAAATTCCATGAACATCCAGGAAAGGCTTATCCATATAAACCGTAAATTTTCGAGGATTCTCTGCGTCAATTTTTACCTCGCGAATAATAGATTCAGCATTGCGATAAAGAGCAGTAATACCCGTAATCTTAGGGTTTTTTATCACCTTCCTCGTAAAGATATAATCGCTAGCTTGAACCGGACTTCCATTGTCCCAAACGGCCTCATCATGAATTTCGTAAGTCAGACTACTACCGCCTTCCCAAGGGCCGCTAGTGATTGGAACAACTTCAGGTATCGCCTTGGCCAACATCGGTGACGGCTCTTTGGTTTTCGGATCAAAAAAAACCAAGGCTGGAAAAGTATGTCGAAAAACATACCTCGACACGGCCGTTCCAGATCGATAAGGGTTTAGCACATCTGGGCTTGAGCGTAAGCGGCTGGTGACTACGACTGGGCCCGTGGCTTTTATTATTTCGCTTTCCGTCTTGGTTTCTGTTCGACAAGAATCAAAAACCAATAGGGCTATGAATACAACTAAAACCCAAGCTAAGGAGGTAATTTTCTTCGACATGTTCTAGATTTTACAGATTATTAGTCCAAATAAAACATTATTTCCTAGTCTGATTTTTTCAAGACAAATTGCTCTGGGAAATACCCAGGCCTGCGTTGGGAAGGTTTCGCTTCAAAGCGGCGATGAATCGCAATATTCCTTTGTGGAACAGCTATAAAAAGTACGGGCTGATCTCTATAAATCAATTCTTGTAATTTTCGGTATTTTTCATATCGTTCGGTCTGATCCAAACTCTTCCGGATTTCATCAATCAATTGATCTGACTCCGCATTTCCAAAGCCAGAATAATTGTTTCTTCCGGCACCTTCTTTTCCGGCATACCAAGTCCCGCTGGGGTCTACTTCTCCGGGCGCATAAGATCGTTGAGAATAAGTCATTTCAAAAGCTCTGCTGCGCAAACGATCCGACAACTTGGAAAATTCCAAACTTTGAATCTGTATATCAATGCCCACTTTACGAGCATTTTCTCTAAACATCAATACAATGGATTCACTTTCCTCATACTTTACACTTCGATCCAAAAGCAAAGTCATTTCTACCAATTGTCCATTTATCTTTTTATCGACAATTCCATTTCCATTGCTATCTATCCAACCTGCTTCTTTTAGCAGATGTCTGGCAGTATCTAATTGCAAAGTTCTGGGACTTAGTTGCTTGTTATAATAAGGACTTTCTGGTGAAAAAGGACCAATTGTTTTTTTAGCTAATCCATGCAAGCTTTGGTCGATAACTTGATCTAAGTCTAAAGTATGTGCCAATGCTTTTCGTACGTTTAATTGCTCTAATTTAGGGTTTTTCCGATTTAAGGCAATAAAAATATAAGAAAGTTGTGGCAGAGAGGCCCAATGGTAATTTTTAGAACAAAAATCATCTTTCTGTAATTCTATAAATTGGCGAGTTGGAATCCCAGGCATTACATCCAAATCGCCAGCTTTTAATAGACTGATTGCCGCACTGGGATCGGGTATAATGGAATAGCGAATGGCTTGGGGTATCGCGGCAAACTGTTTTCCTTTTTCCTGATCGCCCCACCAATCTTCTTTTTTTTCCAATCGCACATATTGACCAAGCTCCCATTCCGTCACTCGATAAGGACCACTCCCGCTAATCAAATTAAAATCTTGAGCGCGATGACTTTCCTGCATGCTTGCTGCTAATTCTTTTAGGCCTTCTTCCTTTTTCAGCGCCTCTTGTTGGGTATCATCGGTCAGTTGTGCAAAATCGAAAGATTTCAAGAGTCCTTTGGGATCATAGAAATATTCGGGCATTAATTCAATATTACCCAAAATAGTCTCTGCCATAAAATATTGCTCATCTATAAAGACTGTAAATTTGCGAGGATTCTTATCGTCTATGCTTATCGTTTTTAAAAAACCAAGATAAGGTCGAAAGGAACTTCGCAAATGTGGATTGAATATATTTTTAAAGGTAAAGACATAATCACTCGCCAATACTGGCGTTCCATTTTCCCAACGAGCATTTTCTCGGAGTTCATAAGTATAGGCAACGCCTCCTTTAAAAGGACCATCGGTCAAGATCACTTTCTCTGGTGCCCCAACCGCCAAGACCGGAACCAATTGCAAACTCTCCGAATCAAATTCCATCAAAGGCTGAAACAACTGTTTGACCAATTGACCGGAATAGCTACTTCTCACCAACAAGGGAATCAAGCCACCTGGCTCTCTCTCCAATCTAGCTCGCACAATATCCTCCTCATTTACCGCCTCCGAATAACAGGAGGAGAGAAACAATCCGATCAGGATAATAGATAAGAATGAGATTTGCCGGAGCATATTTTGGATTAAACGATTACAAGTAATTGTGGTAAAAACAGATAGAATAGCTAAGCAACATCGAAAGATAACAAGAAGTTAAGTAAGAGTGTTAATTAATATTTCAAACATCCGCTGAGATTCTGCCAACAGTTCCCGTTATTTCTTGTTATCTAGTACGAATTCTTTGTTTTAAGACCCCGAAGCATTCTAGGTCGGGAGTTTAAAAGATCATGAATTAGACACCATAAAATAAAACTCAATGGCGAATATCTTAATTGCAGGAGGAACTGGATTAGTTGGGACTCGATTAAGTCAATTACTTTTAGAGAAAGGACATAGCGTCCTGCACCTGAGTAGAAAAAGTAATCCTCAAGCAAAAATCCCCGTCTATCGCTGGGATTTAAATAAGGGAGAAATTGAAGACGAAGCAATCGAAAAAGCGGATTACATCATCAATCTTGCTGGAGCAGGAATCGCTTCTGCCTTGTGGACCAAGGCTCGAAAAAAACTCATCATTGACAGTCGCGTAAAAAGCAATGAACTCCTTTTATCTGCATTGAGTCGATTGAAGAAAAATCCTAAAGCTTATCTCTCTGCTTCGGCAGTGGGTTATTATGGCAACACAGGGGATGATCTTGCTACGGAAGATAGTAAACCGGGAGTTGGTTTTTTGACAGATAGTGTATTGGAATGGGAAAAATCGATTGAGCCTTTTCTAGAAAAGAATATTAGAACCGTTGTTTTTAGGATTGGAATTGTCTTGTCGACTCGTGGCGGTGCTTTTGAAAAAATGTTTCCTTCTTATAAATTATACACTGGCGCTTATTTTGGGAATGGCCAACAATTTTATTCCTGGATACACATCGATGATCTTTGTCGCCTATTTTTAATGGCGATTGATCAATCCGATTTTTCTGGAGTCTATAATGCGGTCGGACCTCAACCTGCCCGACTCAAAACCATCGCTCAAAGCATCGCCGATGCGATGGATAAAAAAGCGCTAATTCTTCCAGTTCCAGCGTCATTGCTTCGTCTTACGATGGGAGAAATGTCAGAAATGCTTTTATTCAGTACCCGAGTTTCTTCTCAAAAAATAGAAGAGACTGGCTTTGAATTTCAATATCCGGAGTTGGAAGGAGCGATCAGAGATGTATTAAAAAAGAAGTGCTAGTAGCGTTTTTTTTATTGTAAATAATCGAACATTCCGTAATAAAACGAATGTTCGATTATTTACAATATTTAAAGCCTAGTAACCATTTGCAACCAATAAAGCTACCGCTTTTTCGGCCTGATTTTGCGGAGTAAACAACTGAATTTCTCCAAGGTGGACATAAGCGGAATCAGAGCGATCCATCAAATAATTTTCCACTTGGTTTTCTTCTAAAACTCGCTTTGCTGATTCTACTTTCAAAAATTCAACATCAGCAAATATCTTTACCCAATTGTCTTTCATAATTTTTGATTTTGATTAAGTCAAGTTTCAAACCATAGGCTTTTATCGTCTTTTTAATTAAAACAAAAAAAATGGCTATTTAGTTCTGACTAAACCATAATCCCTAATTCTTTATAGCTAAGGCAAGTGATCTAAGTCGCTTTATGGTTTTCGAAAGCGCAAAACCTAAACCATCTCCGCCTGTGCCTCGCTCGTAGGTTTTCCATAAACATCCGTAACGAAGACCCCATTCATAAATTCTTCAGGATCAATCTGACTTTGAAAAACAACTCCATTCCACTTATTACTCAGCAACATCCTGGCGCTTTCCGCCAAAGGACTTGCAGTCGTAGTCTGAATCGCTCTCAACTTTTTATTACCCACCATCATCGGCTCAATTCTATAAGCAGCCTGCAATGCACGTAATACTCCTTGGGAATCAAAACCTTGTACACTAGCATAAACAATGACCACATCATCTTCTACCGAAGGAATGGAAGACTGCATAATATCTTGCAGCTTTTGTACTGTATCTTCTGCTTCAGGAATCGCCGAAACGATATCAGCCACCCATCGGTAATGGCCAGGATAGCGAAGCGTCTTATAGTCCAGGTCTTTTACTTTTCCTTGCAATGCATCTGGCAAATCCGCAGCTCCACCAGAAGTCAAATTGTCTTCATAGGTAATGCCATCAATCACCAATGTTTCACATTCTGACAATGCGGGAACTTCTCTGGTTTTATAATCTCTTACCACGATGGCGTCTTTTAGATATTCCGTAGCGACCCCAACCGGACTCCAGGTAAAACCATAAAAATGAGGCGCTTCTGCATGTTGAGTCAATGCCCCAACTTTCATTTTAATGCGTTCTACTTTTTCTACCCCATAATCTCGGCAGAATTTTTTGTACAGTTGATTGGCCAATACATTGATAAAGCCTGGTGCTAATCCTGTTTGTAAAACAAAACCTTGCTCGGCGCCTTCTGCGATAGCAATCACTTCATTGGTTTCTTTTACGTATTCTGTGAGGTTGGCATAATGCATTTGGTGTTTTCTTGCCATACGAGCCATGCGTGGCGCCTGGCTTCCGGGCAAACAATCCAGAATGATAGCTCCACGATCAAAAACTTTGTCCATTTCTGGAGAACTGCCTTCCATCGGCATGACAAAAGCATTGACCTCTTCTTCATGAGTTAGGCCTTCTTTGATCCAATTGACCGCATCTTCTGCGGCAGCAGGATTGACATCACCGATAAATACAGCGCAGGAAAAATCTTTTTGCTCTGCGAGAATAAGGCCAACAGCTCTTCCGATACCGCCAGCACCAGCTATAACAATCTGGTGTTTCTGATACATGTTTATAAAGTTTATTTGGTTAGAACATATTTAAACTAATCGTAATAAGACTTATACAAAGTCTGTTCCGTTTTAGCAAAGCAAAAGTATCGAATTTAATTTTAGAGCAAAATTAAATGCACAAATAATTCAAACGGATAAGAGATTGGGTATGATTTGCATAAAAAAGGTTAATCCCTACTTTTATCTAATAAGCGCTGAGCCGCGCCAAAAGAAGACAATTTGCCATCAATCACCTGTTGGCGGAGGTTTTCCCAATGGGCTTTGACTTTTGGGTTTTGGAAAAAATGTTGGCGCAACAGTAAATCAATACTTTCATCGTACCAATAAGCGGCTTGTTGGCGACGGTTTTTGGTAAAAAAGTGATTTTCTAGCGTGGTTTGGTGATAAAGCGTGATTTCTTTCCAAATTTCCGCAATTCCAATATTTTCCAGCGCAGAACAGGTCATTGCTTTGGGCGTCCATCCTTTTGTACCTGGTGGAAATAAATGGAGGGCATTACGATAAGCTTGGCGTGCTTTTTTGGCCAACTGAACCCGATCTCCATCTGCTTTATTGACGGCAATCAAATCGGCCATTTCTACAATACCTCTTTTTATCCCTTGTAATTCATCGCCCGCTCCTGGTAAAAGCAGCAGTAAAAAGAAATCGACCATAGAATGTACCGCTATCTCGGATTGCCCCACTCCTACCGTCTCAATAAAAATGGTATCATAGCCTGCGGCTTCGCATAAGAGTATCGTTTCTCTGGTTTTTCGGGCAACTCCTCCCAAAGAAGTCCCTGCCGGAGAAGGTCTAATAAATACATCTTCATGGGCACTCAATACTTCCATGCGGGTTTTGTCTCCCAAAATACTGCCTCTGGTCCGATGGCTACTTGGGTCTATTGCCAAAATCGCCAGCTTTTTACCTTCTTGTAAAACTTGCTGTCCCATGGTTTCAATAAAAGTACTTTTCCCTACACCTGGTGTTCCGGTAATCCCAATGCGAAAAGATTTGCCAGATTTGGGCAAACAGGCTTCTACGACTTGGCGAGCCAATTCTTGATGATCTTGTCGGGTACTTTCGATCAGCGTAATGGCTTGTCCCAGGACGATGCGATCGCCATTAGAGATCCCTTCCAAAAAATCATCCAGGGATCGCTCTTTTCGCAACTTTGGTGTAAATGATCCAATACTTCGATCCTTTGGCTTTTTTCTTTCTCCGGATGGAGCCTTTGGATCCTTCTTTTCTGGTTTTTTCATTCAAAAAAATTGAATTAAGAATATTAACAGTCCTCAAAACACAAATTAACACTTATGTATTTGCCTCATTTTCAGGTACTTATTTGTTAAGATTCCTAACGTTTGGTATTTAACTACTAACCTATGTTAAACTGTATTAATCTCCAACAAATAGCTTTGCAGAAGTAGGCATTGGAGGAAATTTTGCCATACATTTGAAATACACTCTACGAGAATACCGTGAATTTGGGCAGCATTACAAAACGAAAAATAACCTCAGCCAGGCTATGAAAACAACTCTTACTCTTTGTATATAGATACCTGTACAACCTTTACAGCATTCATTGAAAGACTTTATTACAAAGGGACGAAAAAAAATTCAGCAATTTTGATTTTGGTAAATTTTCTAAGTGATTGACTAAAAGGCGAAAACGTGAAAATTTACCGAAATCTTAAAAAAATTGATGATTTTATTTCGGTCAAATTACAAGGTGAGGAATAATCCCGTAACTACTAAAGCCCACACCACATCCATTATCTTTTAAAATACTGTAGCGGGAGGTTAAGTAAACTATTGCTTTCCTCCCCTCAGTATTAACCATGAGACCCAAGGCACTTCTAAGTGCTCCAAGATATTTCTAAACGCTGATCGAATGTGGCTGGTGGCGTAGCACTATAAATTATTTGTTAAACCAGGTGGTTATTAGTACTCTCTTACCCGCTGCCGGCCGCTACGATTAGCTTTTCTCTTGGGATTCAAGATAAGAACTTGTTGAAATTCCTCCTTCCAAAAAGACTTTTAATTAAAATTTTAATCTCTCCTATAAAGTGGTACTTACCTAGCAACACTATAAGATTACAGCTTATTCGACTTTCCCCATCTTTAAATCAAAAAAAGAACGAGGTTTCGAAATTTAAAAGATCATCTCCCCTATTATTAAGAATAATTGATACATTTTCCCTAGGCAAGCTCATATTATCTATTAGTGCTATGGTATCCTTTTTGATTCCATGGTAAACATTCCTGACTACTTAGAAGGTCAGTAAGCCAAATCAAAGTAATGAATATTTAGAGATCAAATAATTCGATTAAAAAGAATTCGAAAGGTGGTAGATCGATAGAGGAACACCAATAGATTTGGCTTTTCAAATAGATACTTATCAAAGAAATGCGTGCCGAAAGGCAATGTGTATATTCCTACTTAATATCCAATTAAAGACCAAGGAAAGGCTGTTTGTTGCAAAACAGGCAGCTTTTCGGTCTTTTCTTTTCCAGTCCCATTAATAATCCAAATTTAAAATGTGTATTGCGTTAAAAGGGTAGCCTATATTCTTTGCGTTTATTGGTATTCAACTCTTCTAAACATTGTTTAGGACAATTTTTTTTGCGATTTTTGCAGAAATTTTCAAAAACAAGCCAACATAATTGCTTAGGCTTTCGTTTATCGCAATGACTTGTCTAATCAAACAGGTCCATGACCGTGAAACTACCGAACTACAAAAAACGTCTACTTAAATCTTTTTGGACATAAAGTCTTTAAAATGAAGTGACTTAATTCAATAGTCTGATTCTTATAAGTAACGAAATCACACAATTACCCTGAAGAATATTTTTATTACATAATAAACGATTGTATTTCACACAAAATTCACTAATTCATGAAAAGCTTATTTCGCTTACCTAATCTATTACTTTTGGCTGTTGCCATTTTTGCATTTTCTTCTTGTACGACTGACCCGGATTTCAGTATTCCACCAACGGTTAACTTGTTGGATGAAGTCGGATTCCTCGCAAATGATGCTACCCTCTCTGCTGGATCTCCAATCATTGTGAAATTAAAAGCAGAGAAAGGAGACAACGCTATGAAATCTTTAGAATTTCAACAAGATGGCGCTCGTATGACAGACCTTACTCGTATCTCTATTGATGGTACTGGAGCTAGCTCTGCTGCTGAATTACTTTTTGACGCAGATGTAGATGCTTTTACTAAAGAAATCACTATTACACCGCATGCTACTGGTTTAGCAGATTATACTTTTGTTATTGCTGACGAAGGAGGAGAGTCTTCTTCTGTTACTATTTCTATTACTATTGAAAGTGATCCTCCAACACTATCTGCTACTAATGGCATATTAGACATCGAAGCAACTCCAGGTGTATTAACTACCCTTGCTCTTGATGCTACTACTTCTCCAAGTGGTGCTGAATTGGCTACCCTTTCGATTTACGAAGGGGATGATTTGGCTACCGGTACAGACCGATTCCGTTTCAATGATATTGCTTTTGAAGGTTCTATTGACTTAGAAGGTGATGACCGAACTGGACTTAGTAACAACAAGTTGCTTATCCGAGGTAATGACGTTGATGGTACTGTAGAATCTTTCCGTATAGATCTTACCGATGTTAATGGCTTAACTGCTAGTCTAGACATTACTGTAACGGCTAAAAATAATGTAATAGTTACTCCTCTGGAGAAAGAAATCAGTGGTATCTTATTTAACGCTGGTGGAGGTGCTAACACAGGTGGACTAGACCTTGATACAGGTGTGAGTACCAATTCTGATGTTCTTGATTCTGAGATCAAAGATGAAGGAATTGATCTTGCTTTGCCAAATGATCAAAACTGGAAACAAAAAATCTCTGCTATCGATGGAGCAATTTTGAAATTTGCCGATCCTGCTAATTTCCCTGAAGCAATTGATTTCGATGCAGTTGATAGCAAAGAAGCAGTACAAGGAATTTTTGATGCTAGTACCAGCATCACCGTTTCTAATACAGTAGCAAATGGAGATATTTTTGCAGTTTCTGATAATGGTAAAATCTATCTTATCGAAGTTGTTAGTGTAAATATTACTGCTGCAAACAACGATGACAGTTATACTTTAAATATCAAATTCTAATTTGATCCTGTAGGAATTCATTCTTACTTCTATAAGAAACGGGAACCTGAAATCAGGTTCCCGTTTTTTTTATTCTTTGATTCTTCAAGCGTTCGTCAATGAAGCATTCCTTTTAATTCTTGATTAATTTACTTCTTCTCCGCCTCCATTTCCTGAAACAATTTCCAAGCTTGCTCCGCCAACTGATGGGTCAAAGTATCCAAATAATAGCTTCCTGCCGCAGGATCGATAACTCGATCAAAATAACTTTCCATTTTTAAAATATGCTGAATATTTCTGGCGATCCGACGAGTAAAGGAATTGCTTTGTTGCTCGAAAGCATTGGCGGGTAGAATCGTCACTCGCCCGGCACCACCTAGTACCGCTGACATGGCTTGGGTACTTGCTCGAATCATGTTCAACTCTTGATCGGCTATTTGGGTGGAAGCATTTAGGCGAGCCGAGATTTGTGGTTTTACTTTTTCAGAAACTTGATAGGCTTTGAGTAGTAAGGGCCATAATAATTGTAGGGCTCTGATTTTGGCTAGTTCTACAAAATAGCTGGTTCCGATACTTATGGAGAATTGTATCCGCGGAGCGACTAGTTCTGCTTCCACACCTTCCTGGCTAGCGATATAAAAGGTCTCACTTGCGCGCGAAAGCAGGGTGGCTACTTCAAGTGGCACTTGTGCAGGCGCTCCTGCCAAACCCTGGCCATCAATTGTCAGTACTTGAAATTGAGGAAGATGAGCTATGGCGAAGCGCAAGAGTTCTATTCCTTCCTTGGGCTTGCGGAGCAAGCTACCATTAAGGCTACCTTTTAAGGCTGCGGTATCTTCGTCTTTATCTTTTTGTAATTGGTAAAAAGCTTTTAGTAAGGATTCTTGATTGGCGAAAGCACTAAAATGAGTGGAGATGTATTGAGCTTCTATATTTTGGAAAAGTGTTTTTAAATCAAAATCCTTAACTCCTTCTGCCCAGATAAAACAAGGGGCATTGATTCCGTTCTCCAGCGCATCCAAAGCTTGCTTATTTGTCTCTTTAGCATCGAGGCAAATAAAATCTTCTCCAATGTCCCAATCATTCGTATCTCGATCCAATACCAAGGAAGGCATATCTCCCTGCATTTCTTCAGGGCTATACATCGGCGAAAGGTCGATTTGCTCCCCTATTTGCCATACCAATTCATCAAAAGGCTTTCCTTTTAGCTCCTTTAGTACTTTTTCTTCCCATTCCGCCTTGGTAAGCGTCGAAAAATCAGAAAACAAATTTTGCTTTTCCATCATATTAAAATTCAATTTTTATTCCGCCAATACACCAACTTACCCCAGGCATATTCTTTTTTTACAAATGTAACAGAAATAGTCCATTCAAGAAGTCAATAAACTATTGATATCCCAAACTTTTTTTGCTCAAAAGCGTTATATTTGCACTTAACACTGTATTTCTTTAGACTAAATCTAAATAAAGAAGCCAAAAATGGACAAAAGGTTAATATATCTCGATAATAATGCGACTACTCCGACAGATCCGCGAGTAGTAGATGCTATGCTTCCTTTCTTTTACCAGCACCCTGGAAATGCGGCAAGCAGAAATCACCCATTCGGTTGGGTAGCAGAGGAAGCCGTTGATTATGCACGCGAGCAAATCGCTAATCTAATCAATGTAGAATCCAAAGAAATCATTTTCACTTCCGGTGCTACGGAGGCAGATAATCTCGCATTGAAAGGTGTTTTTGAGATGTATGCCCGAAAAGGAAATCACATCATTACCGCTAAGACAGAACACAAAGCTGTTTTGGATGCTTGTAAGAAAATCGAAAAGATGGGTGGTGAAGTTACCTACCTGGATGTCGATGCAGAAGGCTTGGTCAGATTGGATGAGCTCGAAGCTGCAATCAAGGACAATACCATTATGGTTTCCATCATGTGGGCCAATAATGAG
>CALLVY010000023.1 GCA_938015925.1 uncultured Saprospiraceae bacterium | reverse complement strand
CAAAACCCAGCTCTACCCCCCAATGGAACTGGACTCACTCACCTTATTAAGGTCATTGCTGACCCTAAGATTTTTGCATGTAATATCCCTACAAATTACCTTGCTTTGATGTCTTAAATGAGGGGTGACATCAGGGGGGATTGGCAAAAATCATGCTCTTATGATTCTTTATAAAAGGAAAACCCACGTTAGGATCTTCGAATAGTTTTTTTTAAAAAAACCAAGGTGCGATGAATGAAGGTCAATAAGGAGAATTTTGTTAGAAATCTGTGATTTCGTGGCAAATATTCGACGCATTGGGCTTCTCTCAAATGAATCGCAAATGTATTAAATAAGTAAGGGAGACCAGCTCTACCCCCCAATGGAACTGGCTCCACTCACTATTTTAAAGTCATTGCTGACCTTAAGACTTTTGCATGTATTCCCTACAAATTATCAATTGCATTCAATGTCTTACCGAAATTTCGGCAGGGGGTGACATCGGGGGGGATCGGCAAAAATCATGCTCTTATGATTCTTTATAAAAGGAAAGTTCACGTTAGAACTTTCGAATAGTTTTTTTGGATTAGTGAGTAAGGGAGACCAGCTCTACCCCCCAATGGAACTGGCTCCACTCACTGCTATAAAATCATTGCTGATTTTACTTCTTCAATATCTTTAGATCATCTTAATGATCTTCACTCTTTTCAATTCTTGGGGGAGGTATGAGTCAGGAAAGATTTTTATTGAAATCATGAATAATTTCAATGATTTGATTGCTCTCCGTATGTTTAATTTAATGTCTCAATGTTCCTTTTAAGTATATCCAATAACTATGCCATTATGCTAAACCCATATTTGTTAATACCAGGTTATTCTGAGGTATACTTACTACTTGATTATTGGTCTTCGCATCCATCAATTCACTGTATACTTTTTTGTATTCAGTATAGTCCGTAAATTCTTTGAAAGGAACTGTATTCTCTACACCTAGATAAAGAAGAATTTGAAAACACAAATGATTGTTCTTATAGTAAAATTTTGTGATCAAATTTTGAATCTCTGCTCCGTTGATGATTGAATTATTTTCCATGATTGATTTTTTAGATTGTGTGGTTATGTTTATGTCTTTTGCAAGAATGAAACCACAAATGCCAAAAAATATCCCAATAAATGCGCGCTTGTGACATCCAAATAAGGTCAGATGGCTTTTAATGTCTTGGCATTAGTAGCCTTTTGGGCAGAAAAGTTGAAAAAAATACTAGATTTTACGACATTTTGGCAGCAAAATAGCGCTGGCACAGCCTTTGAACTTTAGTTTTTAAGTATCATTAAAACCATAAAAAAACTTAACTATGCCAAAAGGACAAATATCCGTTGAAGCGGAAAATATTTTTCCGATCATTAAGCAATTCCTCTACTCTGATCAAGAGATATTCCTCAGAGAATTAGTTTCTAATGCCGTAGACGCTACTTCCAAAATCAAAACCCTTTCCTCCAGAGGAGATTTCAAAGGAGAACTCGGTGATTTGACGATTGATGTTGAGGTAGATAAAGAGGCCAAAACCATTACGATTAAGGATAGAGGAATTGGTATGACGGAGGAAGAAGTAATGAAATACCTCAACCAGGTTGCATTTTCCAGCGCAGAAGATTTTCTAAAAAAATACAAAGACGAAAGTAGCATCATCGGCCATTTCGGTTTAGGATTCTATAGTGCCTTTATGGTGGCTGAAAAAGTAGATGTAATCACCAAGTCTTATAAGAAAACCAAACCTGCTACTTTGTGGACTTGCGATGGCAATCCAGAGTACGATATTGAAAAAGCAGATAAAAAAGATCGAGGTACTCATATTATCTTACACGTTAGTGAAGACAGTGTAGAATACCTGGAGGATGGAAGAATAGAAACCTTACTCAAGAAGTATTGTAAATTCCTTCCGGTTCCTATTCGTTTTGGTAAAAAGACGGAAACGGTTACGGAGGGCGAAGGTGAAGATGTCAAAACTGTTGAAACAGAGGTTGATAACATCATCAATAATCCTACTCCAGCTTGGAAAAAATCTCCAAGAAGTCTCAAAGACGAGGATTATAAAAAATTCTACAACGAACTTTATCCATACAGTGCACCGCCATTATTTTGGATACACCTCAATATCGACTTTCCTTTCAACCTGACTGGAATTCTCTATTTCCCACAATTGGGGAATAATATCGAAGTTCAAAAAAATAAAATCCACCTTTATAGCAATCAGGTATTCGTTACCGATGATGTAAAAGAAATTGTACCGGAATTTTTGACCTTACTCCACGGGGTGATCGATTCGCCAGATATTCCATTGAATGTTTCTCGAAGTTATTTGCAGAGTGATCAAAATGTCAAGAAAATTTCTGGCTATATCACTAAGAAGGTAGCTGAAAAATTGGCCAACTTGTTTAAAAAGGATCGCGAAGATTTTGAAAGCAAGTGGAAAGACTTTGGTGTATTTATCAAATACGGAATGCTTTCGGATGAAAAATTCAACACCAAAGGACTGAAGTTTGCTTTGTTGAAAAATACCGAAGGTTCCTTTTTTACGATTGATGAATACAAAGAAAAAATTGCGGCTACGCAAACCGACAAACACGAGAAAGCAATTTTCTTATATTCCAATAATCCGAAAGAGCACGATAGCTTCGTACAGGCTGCTAAGAAAAGAGGTTATGATATTCTCGAAATGGATAATGTCATTGATAGCCACTTCATGCAACACCTGGAGGCCAAAGCAGATGGCGTTACTTTCGTACGCGTAGATTCTGATACCGTCGATAATCTAGTACAAAAAGATGAAAAGACAGAATCTCTCCTTACGGAAAAAGAAGAAGGAAAAGTAAAAGCTTTATTCGAAGGAAAAGTAACTCAACCAGGAGCAAGCATTGTACTCAAACCTATGAGTAGTGATGATCAACCCGTTTTGATTACTCGTCCAGAGTTTATGCGTCGAATGAAAGAAATGCAAGCGATGCAAGGAATGAGTATGGATCAATTTCCAGATAGCTATAATGTAGTGGTCAATACCAATCACCCATTGGTAGCAGATAAACTATTGAAAATGCGGAATGAAGAGAAGAAAGCAGATTTTGTTCAGCATTTATATAGCTTGGCCTTGTTGAATCAGGGAATGTTGAGTGGTCCAGAATTGACCAAATTTATCAATAGAAGTATTGAGTTTTTGAAGTAAACTAACTTCGTAGCACATCCGGGTTGCGGCTTCGAGCCGCGACCCGGATTTCTTTTTACCCAACTCTTATACCTCCCGCAATAATTTCCCCGCTTCCTCCAGCACCTCTTCCGTTTTAGCAAAACACAATCGAACCACCCGATCATCTCTTCCATCTGAATAAAAAACAGAAATAGGAATTGCTGCGACTCCATACTCCGCTGTCATCCGTCGGGCAAAGTCGGTATCTTTTTCCTGACTGATGGCCGAATAGTCAAAGAGTTGAAAATAAGTGCCTTTACAAGGAATCGGTCGAAAACGCGAACCCTCCATTGTCTTTAAAAAGAAATCTCTTTTTTGCTGAAAAAAATTGGCCAGGGAAAGATACTCCTCCGGCGATTCCATAAAGTCAGCAATCGCTCGCTGCTGTGGATGACTAACCGAAAAGACATTGAATTGATGAACCTTTTGAAATTCTTTCATCAAAGGTGCAGGTCCCAAACAATAGCCCAGTTTCCAACCCGTTACATGAAACGTTTTTCCAAAAGAATAAGTCACCAGACTGCGTTGCCATAATTCCGGAAAGCGAAGAACACTTTGGTGTGCCTCTCCATCAAAAACCAAATGCTCATAAACCTCATCACTCAAGACGATGATATCGGTATCGCGGGTGAGCGTTTGCAATTGCTCCATATCAGAAGCGGTTAAAATACTTCCGGTAGGATTGTGAGGGGTATTGATGATGATCATCTTGGTACGGGGGCTGACGAGTTGCCTCATCTTTTCCCAATCTACCGTATAATCAGGGGCTTTTAAAGTATAAGGAACGACTTTGCCTCCGCAAATTTCTACGACAGGGGCATAAGAATCATAAGCCGGTTCTAATAAAATAACTTCATCGTCTGTTTTGATAAAAGCGGAAATAGCGGTGTAAAGTGCTTGAGTTGCTCCCGCGGTAATGGTGATTTCGCTGTTTGGATCTGGGCGAAGGCCATAGAGCCGTTCTGATTTTTTACAAAGTTCTTGGCGCAATTTCAGATCTCCAGCCATTGGGGCATATTGGTTGAACCCTTTTTTGGTATAATGGTGGACTAGATCTTGTAGTTTCGGAGAACAATCGAAATTGGGAAAGCCTTGAGCTAAATTGATGGCTTGGTGTTCTTTAGAAAGAAGAGACATGACGGTAAAAATAGTGGTGCCGACATTGGGGAGTTTAGAGGTGATTTTCAAGATGATTTTTTTACATTAAACAAGATTTCAAGACCTACGATATTACGTCCCCTT
>CALLVY010000022.1 GCA_938015925.1 uncultured Saprospiraceae bacterium | reverse complement strand
GTTTTCATAACTTCCGAATGCTTGAGGCAAATAACCAATCAGTCCTTGCAGCTCCTCTCTTTTCTCTTGAGTATCAATTCCATTGATCCAAATCTTACCATAACTCTGTTCAAAGATACCGCTGACAATTCTCATCAAAGTAGATTTACCTGCTCCGTTAGGACCCAATAAACCAAACATCCCTGTTCCAATATCCAATGAAATTCCACTAAGCGCTTTGAATGGTAACTCCCGTTTTCCGACTATAGGAATACTGAGGATGGTTCGATAATAAAATCTTCGAAGTCGCCATTTGATTCGTTCTATTTTCAATTCCTTTTTATAGAAATTGGAAGAGGATTGTTGAATGAATAAAAACGAATACCAAAGTATGCCCAGCGTAAATGCAAATCCCCATCCATCCCATTTTGTATTTAAAAGAAACAACAAAACCATTGGGCTTAACCAAAAAATCAACTTACCTATGACAATAAAAATACGTTTCCACCATCGTCGTTGTCCTAGTTGTAGTGCTTTTCCAAATGGCTGCCAAATTTCTAATATTTGTAAATAAATAACAATGGCGATTATCAATATCCAAAAACCACTTTCCAAATAACTAAAACAGAACCAAGCTAAAAAACCAAGTAATGGAATTTGCCAAATCAAATCTTTTAGAATAGCTCCCCATGGAATAGCTGTGTTCTGTGATTCTCGGAATCCAGCCAAAGATTCGCTTCCACTCCATTCTCTTGAAAATCGCCCTGGACGATTATATATCTTGACTAGATTTTGTATTCGAATATGAGGTGCTACATCTTTTGGAATAACTTCTTCACTCGCACTCTTCAAACTTGTTTGGATAAAATAGGTGATGCCAGGTAATAAGAATAGCATCAAAAGAACATCGGCCATTTGCCATAACATAGAATCGATTCGGAAATAAATAAAGAAGGCACCAGTCGCAAATAAACCAAGGTTAATAAACTTGACCCACCAAGGCAAAGATCGAAACCATTCGATGGAATTTTCCAATCCAAGGTAAACGGTCGGTATCAAAATCAAAGTCAAAGCTGTACCTAATGCTAGTCCTCCGATAACTGTAATGGCAAAAGGTGCTCCGATCACACTTACATATTCTGCCGTACCTAATGCCAATGGAATCATTGCAACAATCGTAGTAACAGCAGTAATCAGTATCGGTCGTAATCGATGAAGGCCAGCAGTCATCAAGGCACGAGTTTTCCTATATCCTTTTCGGCGTAAGGCATTGACGTAATCGATCATGATGATCCCATTATTGACAATGACACCGAGTAAGATTAGAAAGCCAGTTAGTGTATTAGCATTCAACAAACTATTGCCCGTTATCGCTAATCCCAACAAAGCACCTGTTGCTGCCAAAGGAACTGAAAAACCCAAAACAAAAGGAGCAGAAAGCGATTCAAAAACTGAAGCAAGGATGATAAAAATAAGCAAGACTGCCGCTCCAATTAATGGCTTAAAATCTTTGAGTTGATCTTGTGCATCAATCATTTCGATAGCCACTCCAGGTGGAAGGGGATAATTAGCGATTAAGCTTTCAATATTTTCTTTGTATGCATCTAGTAATTCTTTGGATTGCTCGGCTTGTCTGGAAGGAGCATAAGTTAGTTCAATTTGTTTTTGTTGGTTAATCCGTCTGATATCATCAAAACCCTGCGCCGTTCTAATCGAAGAAATGGTTTCCATTTTATGAGTCCTACCTAGTTGATCCTTGACTTCCAATGCTCTTAAATCATCCATAGATTTTGTTTGGAAACCAGTCTCCTGAGTTTCGCTTTCTCTAATGATGATATTGTAATCTTCGTTCCCATATTTAAAGCTGGTACCAGCAGGAGACTCCTGTCCAAAGTCTCTTAAGGCCATGACAATATTCTCGGGTGTTATATCATTTCTAGCCATCGTTAACGGATCAAATGCTAACAATGCTTCTGGACGATTTCCACGAGTACTCAAATTTGCATTACGGGTTTCATCTAGATTTTGAACATAGTACAATAGGTCTTGTGCGACTCTTTGTATCAATGAATAATCTTCTCCTTTAATTACAATTCGCTCTTGGTTATTTCCAAATCCCATTAATGCACCCATTGCACCCATCCCTCCAATATCCTGTCCGCCACCTCCGCCGCCATCACTACTTGTCTGAGTCAAACTGATTTCACCACCACCAATACGGTTTGTCAACTCTTCGACTTGTTCTTTGATTTCGTTAAAAGATCTGCCATCGATATCTTTAAAATCTTTTTTTAATTTGATACTTACGACTCCATCTTCTTCTCTGATTCGGCTACTGACATCTTCCTTCTCTTTGATATCTGCAATCTTAGCTTCGACCTCTTGCACGACTTTATCTGTACTTTCCAGCGTGCTTCCTTTAGCCATATTGACAAAAACATCAATCTGATCTGTCTCTACTTCTTGCAGGGTATTTACAGTTATTGCTAATACCGCAAACGTGGTAACGAAAAATAATAACAGTCCTCCAATGATGGTTCGAGCAGGGTATCGCAAACTGCTTTTCAACAACACCATGTAGATCCGTTCCGTCCGAGTTTTTACTTTGGATAAATTAAAAACTGATGTTTGTTTATTGGGTTTGTTGCCCAACACCAAAGCAGCCAATACTGGAATCAGAAAAAGTGCTACCAACAGAGACATCATCAAGGTAGAGATAATAGAGACGCCAATATTTTTTCCAATAATATTCAAAAGGTAGTTTCCAAAAAAGATAAAAGGTAAGAATACCGTTGCGGTAGTTAGCGTAGCCGCCAAGATCGCTTTGGCTACTCCCTTGACACCTTCGCTAGCTGCTTCCTTGGTGGGAGTTCCACCTGAAGCCAAACGATATATATTTTCTAATACAACAATACTATTATCTAACAACATACCCACGGCCAGCGCCATTCCAATTAGGGTAAGACTATTGATGCTGATGCCTGCTCCGTAAAACCAATTAAAGGCAGCCAAAACCGATACCGGAATGGAGACAGCTATAATAGAAATCAAACGAATGTCTTTCAGGAAAACCCACAAAACTAAAATCGCCAACAAGCCTCCAATCAATGCAAGGTTAATGATCTGGCCAATATTTTCTTCCATGTTATCCGCCAGGTTTTGCTGGATAGATATTTCAATATCTTTGGAAGCTAGTTGCTCATTTAATTGTTTAATCAACTCCTGACTACGATGTGAAAGATCAATAATATTGGCTTGAGAAGCTTTGGTCGCTGTCATAGAAATGGCATCCTTTCCATTTACCCGACTGATAGAAGTACCTTCATCTACTCCAAAAGATACCTTGGCTACATCTTTCAATAAAATAGGTCCTGGAGCCATGACGATATTTTCAATGTCTTTTAACTCCGTATATTCTGATGCTGTTCGGATAAAATATCTTCGTTTTCCTTCATACAAATAACCCGCTAATGTTCGGCTACCTGAATTTTGATTGAGTCGGGAACGTACTGTTTCAACTGTAATGTTATGTGGTTCACAGGCAGGTTTGTCTAATAGGATTTCAAGATTTTTTTGACGACCGCCAAATATATTGATGGAAGCAATTCCATTTAGGTTTTCAAAAGCTGGACGAATTTCTTGCTCTGTAATAGTTCGTAAACGATCTGTACCACCGCTTCCTCGCAC
Source organism: uncultured Saprospiraceae bacterium (assembly GCA_938015925.1). Classification (GTDB taxonomy): domain Bacteria; phylum Bacteroidota; class Bacteroidia; order Chitinophagales; family Saprospiraceae; genus CALLVY01. Next base: position 1,284 of record CALLVY010000022.1, on the reverse strand, counting down.
TTGTAGTTCCAAAAATTGATTGGTCAATTGTTGCAAATCAATTTTGGAAACATTGACGAATAGGTCAGCTGGCAATTGTGTTTTTACAGCGTCAATTTTTTGTTGCAGTTTTAAAAAGACATATTTAAAACGGACTCCTTGTTTAAAACTTACTTGGATAAATGCTTGGTTCCCTCTGATCCTACTATCGATTTCTTCGACTCCTTCCAAAGTTCCAATGGCGCCTTCTACAGGAATGACTCCTTGTTGTTCCAAGTATTGTGGACTAGTAGCAGTTGCAGAACCTATTTGTACAAACAACATAGGCAGCTCCGCACTAGGTAACAATTCCACAGGCAAGCGATTGTAGGAAATGAATCCTAACATACTCAGACCTATGAAGATCATACAAATCGTTACTTTTCTTTGGATCAATGCTGTCATTTTATTTTTTATATTTCTTTAAAAGAAATCAATTAGTTATACCATGTTTAAAAAAATATCCTTGTAGAAAATCAGAAGGGTTTAATTCTGAATAACCTTTCATTTTTTTTCTTGATAAAAAAAACGAAACAAAAAAAATCAAGACTTTATATAAAATTGATACATTTCTAAACTTGATTTTTTTGCTTTCCAGCAGCTAAACTTGCCACTTAAGAAAGTCTAAAGTTCGTTCCTCACTAAGTCTTTCTAAATTGTCTTCAAACAGAGCTACTACCACTAAGACCTCGCTCAAAAACCAAATTAAGAACTGTTTCAATTTTCTATAAGGTCAACCTAAACCGCTACGTTTTCTTATAATTGAAAGGAAAACGTAGCGGTTTTTCCTTCGACCTTATTTTATAAGTCGTACAGTTCTTAATTTGGTTTTTGAGCGAAGCTTTTGAGTTGCAGCTCTGTTTGAGGTCGACTTAGAAAATCTTGACGAGGAACGAGTCTTAGATTTTCTTGTCGAACGAGTTTGGGCTGTGTAGCTAAAATTGAATTTAGAACTGTTGACTTACAAAATACAGTCTTGATTTTTTTAATGCCGCCATATCCAGCCGGTATGGCTTGCCTATTTTCATCAAGGAAAAAAGTCGGAATATGGGATTTTATAACATGCGTCGGTTCAGGGATCCGATCCCTAATATCAATTGACCTCGGAGTTCTCCAAAGAAGAAATTTTACTTCCTCCAAAATCAATTACTGCATATACACAAGGAATCACCACTAAAGTTAATAGGGTAGAAGTGACCAATCCACCAATTACCGCCCATGCCATCGGCGCTCTCAAAGAAGCACTTTCACCAAAACCAAACGTTA
>CALLVY010000021.1 GCA_938015925.1 uncultured Saprospiraceae bacterium | reverse complement strand
TGTAAAAAAAGAAATAAGTTTTTACCTTTATATAAAGAAAGTTATCATACAGAATTGAAAATTCATCGCATTGCGATCAAGATATAGTGTTTCATAGTGTGAGGGGTAACCACCTAAAGTGGTTGCTCCTTTTTTTATGGTATTAAGTGAGAAAGCTATAAAACATTAGACTTATACAGGATTACACCACTCTTCAACTTTCCCTTCCCATCAATTGATTAGACAGCATTCGCAAATCTGATTTTCTTTCTTCTGGCACTCCTACCGCACCTAGATGTTCAAATGCCTTTTTAAGGTATTTTTCTTTGACTTCTTCTGACAAACCTCTCACATTCAATTCATTAAAAATAGCCTTCACCTTATTGATCTTTACTTCTTCTGTGGTCGTTTCGCCAAAATAGAGTTTTTGCAAAGTAGCTTGAGTGTCTTGGTCGGCCAATTCTAGCGCTTTTAGAAATAAGAAGGTTTTCTTATTCTGAACAATATCCCCTCCCACTTTTTTTCCAAATTTTTCGGGATCTCCAAAAGTATCGAGGATGTCATCTTGGAGCTGGAAAGCCAAACCGATGTTTCGACCAAATTCGTACAAGTGATTGGCATCCGCCGAGGAACCACCACCAATCAAACAACCAATTTTTAGCGCACCAGCCAATAGTACAGCCGTTTTTAGTTCTATCATCTTCAGATACTCCTCTATTTTCACATCATCTCTGGTCTCGAAATCCACATCGTATTGCTGCCCTTCACAAACTTCAATGGCCAATTTGTTGAAAATCCCAAAAATCTCCATCCGTGGCAAGTCTTCTTCTAATCTTTGCAGATAATCATACACATAGATCAGCATCACATCTCCAGAAAGGATTCCGCTATTGAGTCCAAACTTGTGATGAACGGCAGGTTTCCCTCTTCTAATCGGAGCTTCATCCATAATATCATCATGTACGAGGCTAAAATTGTGAAAGAGTTCTACGGAGAATGCTGCCGGCAAAGCTTTTTCTACTTTATCATCAAACATTTGAGCAGCCATTAGGAGTAAAATTGGCCGAATTCTCTTCCCTCCCATGTTTAAAATGTAATTTACTGGCTCATAAAGCCGCTTTGGAGAAGATTGGAAGGAATTTTGAGATAAGTAACTCAAGAAAAGTTGTTGCAGTTGAGAAAAGTTTTCCATAGAATTGAAACTGGCCTTTGGGCGTGATGAAAATGAGCTGCAAATATAGCCAGGCCCAATGAGACTTTGGGTAAACTTCCTCCAATTATTATCTCCCTTCCTCTTGCACAACTCTTCAAATGAGTTTAAATTACAATATCAAATTAAACATCAAGGTGTTTACATAACAAATTATTTCCATTTACTACTTGGCGTAACCTTTTGAATGTTGCCTCGTAAAATACTATTACACTAAAATACTTAGAAAATGACCGCCAACAAGAGAACCATTAACATCCTCCTGATCGAAGATAATCCAGGGGACGTAAGGCTTACCCAAGAAGCTTTTAAAGAAGGTAGGATGACTGTAAACCTAGATGTCGTCATGGACGGGGTTGAGGCGATTAAATTTTTAAACAAACAAGAAGGTTATTCGGATAAGACAATTCCCGACTTGATACTACTTGATCTCAATCTACCGAAGATGGATGGTCGAGAAGTTCTGGAAGAAATAAAATCTGATCCTCATCTTAAGCGCATCCCTGTTGTAGTCCTTACTACTTCCAATGCAGAACAAGATGTATTAAAGAGCTACAATCTTCATGTCAATTGCTATATCAACAAACCAGTAGATTTCGATAAATTCTTTGATATCATTCAAAGGATAGAAGACTTTTGGCTGAGTACTGCCATTTTGCCTAGCATGATGTAAGAAAGTCTTTTATCAAGCCCAAGGATTTAACGCACCATTTTATTTTTTGATTATTTTTCTTTATTGTATTTTCAGTAAGGTTATACTACTGCAACCTTTGTCATTGCATAAATCATGAGCGTGAATAATAAATTAAACATTCTACTAATCGAGGACAACCCAGGTGATGCGAATCTAACTCAGATTCACATGAGGGAGTCTTCTGTCAAACATGAATTATTCCACAAAGAGACTTTTTTTGATGGAGTTGATTTAATAAAAAACGGAGACATTGATCTAACCTTATTAGATCTCTCTCTTCCCGATAGCACCGGTTTTAAAACCCTGTCTTCTTTTCTGGAAAAATTTCCATTGATGCCTGTGATTGTTTTAACGGGTATCAATAATGAAATCGTTGGTAATCAAGCTGTAAAGGCTGGAGCCCAGGATTTTTTGGTCAAAGGACAATTTGATGGAAAACTTCTTGGCCGATCTATCCGCTATTCTTTGCAGCGTTTTAAAACGCAAGTAAAGCTGGAAGAGACTGCCAAAAATTTGGCAATCAGTGAAAAACGATTTGTGGAAGCTCAGGAAATGGCTCATTTTGGCAACTGGGAAATGGATATCGTTTCTAATGAAATGAAATGGACCGATGAGATCTATCGGATCTTTGGATTCCATCCCAATAGCATCAGCCCTACCCTATCTGACTATTTGAACTATGTTCACATGGAAGATAAAACGGCAGTGGAAGATTTTTTCGAAACCGCTACTAAGGATGGTAAACTTCACCAAATCGAACATCGAATAGTAGTCGATGGCAGAACGATAAAATACGTCTCTTCTCAAGCGAAGGTTTTTTACGAAGAGATGAATGGAAAAATCCTTTTAGTCGGAGCTATTCAGGACATCACAGAAAGAAAAGTTTCTGAACAATTGATTATAGAGAAGAATCTATCCAGAAAAACGTCTATGATCAAGGAAGAGGCACTTGCTGATATGAGCTTTCATATTCGTACCCCGCTTTCTTCTATCATCAACCTTTTGTTTCTTTTGGATAATACCGAAGCAAGTAGCCAACAAAAAGAATATGTTGATGGTCTAAAAACTTCAGTAGACGACCTCTCTATCATGGTCAACAACATGCTGAATTTCTCTCTACTCGTTTCTGACACCATCGAAGTAAAAACTAAAGAATTTCACTTTAGAAATTTCCTACAAGGATTCAATAAGGTGATTCAGATAAAAGCAGATAAAAAAAGTGTTTCGCTCAACTTTAACATCAATAATTCCATCCCTGAGAAGTTAGTCGCTGATCACGACAAGATCACACAGATTCTATACAACCTGATTGACAATGCGCTCAAGAACAGTAAGGAGCTATCAGATATGGATATTAGCGTGGACGGAGCTTCTGCAACGGGAGAAGGTCCGATGCAAATATCTTTCCGCATCCTTTGCAAAGGAAGTAGCATCAACAAGGTTCAAATCAAGGAATTGATGGAAGCTGAAAAATTACTAGAAGAGTACAGCGAAGATCCAGAAGAACAATACAAACCGCTCTTAGGAATGGCTATTGCTCTGAAGCTCACGAAGTCTTTGAAAGGTAGTATAAAGATCGAATGCCCAGAAGGAAAAGATACGGTTTACAATATTTCCATTCCGGTGGAAGCCAAAAAGAAACAAAGCTTACCTACTGGTGAAAAACCAGAAGCACCGTTGAAAATCTTATTGGTAGAAGATCATTTCCTCAATCAAATTGCAACCAAGAAAGTATTGATTGCCTGGTCGGATTATGTAACTGTGGATATTGCAGAAAACGGATTGATTGGTGTGCAAAAATTCAGAGAGCATGGTTATGATATGATTTTGATGGATATCCAAATGCCGGTGATGAATGGAATGGATGCTTCTGTAAAAATCAGAGAGACTTCTGATACTCCAATCATTGCTTTGACGGCAAACTCTTCTAAACAAGAAGAAGACCGATGCCAGGAAATTGGGATCAACGAGTATTTGGCTAAGCCATTCAAACCCGAAGAACTTTATGATAAGATCATGAACCTTTTGGTGAGTGTCACTCAAACTTAGTCGCCTAATTATTAAAAATAAAAAAGCCGAATGTTTTGCATTCGGCTTTTTTATTTTCATCAACTTCTAATACCTTTTTCCACTCCTTTGAAATTTATCTTCCAAAGAATCCAAAACCATTTCCCAAAGTCTTTCATAAGGAATGATTTCTATCTCCGAAGACTCTCCAGACAATTCTAAAGGCTCTGCCAAAAGTTTTTGGTAGTACTTGTTGGCTTTTCGAATAACGCCCTGTTTGTGGAAATCAGCTTGAGGTAAAGTTAGGATCATTTTCACAAAACAATTGCTGCGATAATTTTCGTCTTTCTTCAGGTAGCGGTAGACATAAGTATTGAGCGCTTCGGTACGGTCGATCACATCACTGAAGCGACCGCGATGTAAGAGAAACAGGATTTGGATAATCAAAATTGGAATATTCAAGCCCCTTTTATCTTTGGAATAATTAGGTACTTCATTTAGGAATTTACCTAATCTAAACTTCGCTTTACTTTCTGGTTCTTCATCTGTTTTGATGATTCCAATTTCGACAAGGTACTGAACAAATGCACCATAGATTTTCCAATTCTCTTTCAATTGAGAATTGAGCACTTTGTATTTTTCCGAATTGATCGCTTCTAAATAAATCTCATATCCATTTTGGTATTCCGCGGAATGTAAATTTAACAAGAAGTGCATTTCTCGGGTAATAAAATGATTGTGTACAGAACCTGTCTCCGTAAATTTCAAACATTCCTGAACGACCTTTTCTCCTTCTTCATAATTCTTCAATTGCAAATGACATTGCAACATTCTAAACATCAAAGAAAAACGATGAAGGTCTATGGATCTTTCTCCCAGCTCCAATTTCTTTAAGCCCGTTTGACATTCTCTAATTGAACTTGCATAATCTTTCCCCAACATGTATCGAAGAGCAAAAAAATGATACCCAAAGTAGGTCAAAGAAGGAGAATTATATCGATCGACATAAGGACGCAATTGCTCTTCTCTTTGGATCGCTTCTTCTAGCAACTGAGACTGGATGCCTCTAGATCTGGAAAAGGCCATTCCTACGTCGAAATAAAATTCTTCGGCCATACATTCTGCCTCTACTAACTTTTGGTAATACCTGATTTTCTCGTTCATCTGTCGCAACAACTTCACATTCCCCTTGATCACCGCTCTTCTTCGAATTACCCTACTTGCTTCTAATGCCAAATAGTTAATGCCAAATTTTTCCGCTTCCTTCAATACTTTAGCATGCAGCTCCCCTACTCCTTGGACGCCCATGTAAAAATCTAATACTTGCTGTGCGGTAAATAATTTGAGACAGTTGAAACGAGCGACAGAGGCGTCATTGAAGCGAGGTAGATTGGGATCTACGAACATCAATGAATTGATTAATCGTGTTTTCAATTTATTTTTCAATTTTTGAAAACGACGATCCGATGCCGGAGCATTATAGATAGCCTGAGCGGCTTCCTCTTCCGTCTTAAAAAGGCCAGATTGAAGCCCATTGTAAAGGTCATAAAGCTTTCCAGTACTCTCTCCTGGATTACCAATGACTTCAATACGCTTTAACTTGTGACGACCAAGAACACTGATCATTTCGTTAAGTAAACCCATATATAAACAATCTCTCAAAAGTTAATTATCTATGCATTTCAAAAACATAAATAACTGATAATCAATTCATTAAAAACAACAATTCACATAAACCATTCAAAATAAAGTATTATTGAACTCAAAAAACTGTTGAAGTCTTTACAAATTTAATCTAGTATACTTGAAGAGTGATTGAAATTAAAGAAAAAGCTAATAGAATTTATATTAGTTTTTTTATCAAAAGCGCCTAACAAAAAGCTTCTGTTAAAATTTCAAAAAAGAGTCATTTTAATTTTAAGACGATACCTTTTTTTCATTCATACAAGAAAAAAAATTCAGATTAAAATTGATGGGTCTTAGGGCTTAACAAGTTCTTAAATATACAAAATAGAAATCGTAAAGTTGTTTGGTTCGCTATAAAACTTTAGATATAAGTAAAAAACAAAGCATATACCAAATTGCTTACTAAATGAGAGTTTAAAAAAAATAATAAGTATTTATCCTTCAGTTAAATATTTAGATTTTAAAGAGAATAATACCCAATTGGGCTAAAGATTGTTTTGACAATAACACGCTCTGAAGGCATTCTATCATTATGATTGAATGCCTTCTTTTTTTTGTTCCTTCTTATCCCTTTTTCATACCTAATAATTTACCAAAAATCAAAGATTAATTTTTCAGTACAATACCTTTCCCAATAGTAATTCTTGAAATTATTTTAGACCTCTTAATAATTCAAAGCAATTTTATCCCCCCCTTCAGCAGTCCTCAAAAAATATTGAATTCGGTAATAGAAATAAACTTTACCTTTAGGATAGACTACTTACATCACCTAACCAATATTTTGATTGCTCGTTATGAAATTACTCTCCTTCCAATCGATACTCGTTTACTTATTCCTCATTGTCTTATCCGCTTGTACGGAAGCTCCTAAGGCCGACATGATCATCCTCAATGGCGTCGTAGCTACCATGGATACGCAACAACCAAAAGCAGAGGCGATTGCAGTCCTGAAAGGACGAATCATGGAAGTAGGCGACAATGCATCCATTAAAGCTCTAGCTGGCCCAAAAACCCAGACTATCGATGCGAAAGGCCAATTTGTAATGCCTGGCTTTATAGAAGGTCATGGTCACTTTTCCATGCTTGGAAAAAACAAAGTTGATCTTGATTTTTTAAAGGCGACCAGCTGGCAAGAAATTGTAGATCAGGTGCTTGCCAAAGCGGCAACCCTTCCTCCAGGAGAATGGATTATTGGCCGGGGATGGCATCAGGAAAAATGGCTTGAAAGTATAGAACACCAACACGGAGGTTACCCTTATCACGACGACCTAAGCGCGCTCACGCCCGACCATCCCGTCTTACTCAAACACGCCAGCGGACATTCTTCTTTTGCTAATGCCAAGGCCATGGAATCTGCGGGCATTAACATCGAAACACCAGACCCTGCGGGCGGAGCCATCATTCGAGACAATAATGGAAAAATAGTTGGTGTGTTTGAAGAAAATGCGCAAGACGCTATTCAGAAAGCTCATTTGGATTTTCAAAATCTAAAAAACGAAGCCGACCTTTTAGCAGCATGGCATCATACGATCGAGTTGGCTCAAGAAGAATGTTTACAAAAAGGGATTACTTCTTTTCAAGATGCTGGCTCTTCTTTTTCTGAGATTGAACTCTATAAAAAAATGGCGGAGGCCAATCAATTAAGAATGCGATTATGGGTCATGGTTCGACATTCTTATAAAGAAATGAAAGATCGATTGGATGACTTTCCTATGCTAAATGTTGGCAATCATTTTTTTACTTGTCGAGCCATCAAAACAGAAGTAGATGGTGCCTTGGGTTCTTTTGGCGCCTGGCTCTTGGCTCCTTACGATGACAAAGATAATTTTATCGGACAGAACACCACAGAGATCAGTGAAATCCAAAATATTGCCAGCCTCGCCAAAAGAAAAGAAATGCAACTCTGTGTCCATGCGATTGGAGATCGAGCCAATCGAGAAGTACTCAATATTATGGAAGCCAATACTCTTGGAAAAGCGGATCACAGATGGCGCATCGAACATGCTCAACATCTACATCCTTCGGATATCCCAAGGTTTAGTGAACTGGGTGTCATTGCTTCTATACAAGGTATTCACTGTACCTCTGATGCCCCCTTCGTTGTCAAAAGATTGGGAGTGGATCGTTCGTCTCAAGGAGCTTATGCCTGGCGATCTTTGCTCGACAGTGGTGCCCGGATTGCCAATGGAACGGATGCCCCCGTAGAAGATGTCAACCCTTTACTTAGTTTTTATGCCTCTGTTACCAGGAAGCGAGCAGATTCCGGAATGGAGTTTTTTACAGAACAAAAAATGACCCGACAGGAAGCATTGCATTCTTATACTTTGGGAAATGCTTATGCAGGATTTGAGGAGCAGGAAAAAGGTTCGCTTGAAAAAGATAAATTGGCAGACATTGTGATCCTGTCTAATAATTTGCTGGAATGTGCCGATGAAGAAATATTATCCACCAAGGTTTTGTATACCATCGTGGATGGCAAAATACGGTTTCAAGGATAGGATTTTAAATTTGGCAAAGTTTTGTCTTATCCTATAAGTCTTTAACACATTACTAAGAAGCCACTTTACTATGTTCAAACAATTACTCTTTTGGTTAAAAGTTTCTCGTCCCGGGCTTTGGTTCGCCACGATTTGGCTGTACATCCTCCCTACCGGACAAATGGATATTTGGCAAAATTTTGATTTTTGGCTGGGCTTTTTCTATGTGTGTTTTCCTTTGAATTTTTTAGTCTACGGATGGAATGATATTGTAGATCAAAAGATCGACTTACTCAATCCTCGAAAAGATACTTTTTGGTTTGGAGCAAGAGGAACGGAGGAACAGCTGCGCCGGCTTTGGATTCCCATTTTGATTTCTAATGCTATTTTTCTGCCCTATTTTATTTTCAAAGGCGGCCCTATTATGATCGGCGTTTTTCTTGGACTAACCCTTATCAATTGGCTGTACAATTTACCAGAATCTGGTTTTCGCTCCGCTCCTCCCTGGGAACTGATGTGCCAATTTGGGTATTTACTCATTGTCCCTTTTAGCATGCTACTCAACCAGACCGCAGCGCTTCCCTGGCAAACTTACGTTTACCTCAGTTTATTCGCCGTTCAGTCTCACCTAATTGGTGAAGTCATGGATATCGAACCAGATAGAAAAACAGGAAGAAAAACAACCGCTACGACTATTGGGATGCGATCGACCAAATTATTGATCATCAGCATTGTGGCGCTGGAAGTCTTTTTACTCTTCTATTATTTTCAAGAACATATTTTCGGAGGAATGTTGGCATTGGCTTTATTGTGGTTGATCATAGATTTGGTGCTTATTTTTAAAACCAAAACCTATACGCTTAGCCAAATGAAGTTATTTGCAGTGCTGTCCAATCTCGTGGCTATCTTAAGCATGTCTTATGTCTGGTATTCAGGTTGTTTACTTAATGTTCCGGGATAAAACACTAGGGAATAGAGCTTTTTGGACAAAAAAAAGCGAGAATCGGATTTAACCAGTTCTCGCTTCCAGAAATAGGATAATGTTATGCAAATAGATTGTATTCTTAAATACATCCCTTAAACGGCGCTAAGTCCATAGATATTATGTTTTAGCTAAATATTTCTAATGAAGTATTTATTTCTTCGACGAGCTACCTTTTCCTCAGGATAAGTGTAAGGCTTTGTCTAAAATACCGTCTTCCCTTGTTTTTACTTTTATTCCATTCTTTATAATAATTCCGAAGGCACGACCTCCATCGCCATCTTTTTTCCCTTTCGCAGTATTTCTAGCTGTATTTCCTGGCCAATTGTTGATTCTCCCAAAAAGCGATGTAGATCATCTATCGACCCTATTTCGTTGCCATCGACACTCAAAAACAAATCTCCTTTTTTCAATTCTGCATTATGGGCAGGGCCATTAAGCTCTACATTCTGCACCAAAATACCAGTGGGTTTAACCAATTGAAACCTTTCTACAAATTTAGGATTTAAACGAATTTGCTGTCCTGCGATACCAATATATCCTCGGCGAACTTTTCCTTGCTGAATTATTTTACCCACCACATAAGCGGCCAAATTGGAGGCTACAGCAAAACAAATACCTTGAGCAGGAAGAATCACTGCCGTATTTACGCCAATTACTTTTCCATGCGAATTGACCAATGGGCCGCCTGAATTTCCTGGATTTAATGCGGCATCCGTTTGGATGACGTCATCGATGAGTCGACCACTTTCGGAGCGAAGGCTTCGCCCAAGGGCGCTTACCACTCCTGCCGTCAGAGAATATTGAAAACCATATGGGTTTCCGATAGCGATGGCCAATTGTCCTACTTGTAATTTACTGGAGTCTCCAAAACGAATGCTTGTCAGGTTATCGGCATCAATTTGAATCACTGCAATATCAGTGGCCGGATCGCTTCCAATCAGTCGGGCGATAAAATTCCGACCATCTTGTAAAGCGACTTCAATCAAATTTGCGCCATTGACCACATGGTTATTGGTTACAATAAAACCATCACTAGAAATGATAAATCCAGAGCCTCCGCCTGTTTGTTTTTGTTGATTTCGGCTGCGCTGTTTTGGAGCTTTTTTTACTTTTATTTGGACGACCGCTTCACTTACTTCCTGCGCGACATTTACGACCGTTCTGGAATAAGCATCTAATAATTCTTCGTCTGAAATCGGAGATTTTGATCCTTGTTGGGTAGGGTCCTCTCCCTTGCTAATAAAATTTAACATACTTGGTGTTTTTGATGAGAGGGTTGTAGGTTTATACCTATCAATGCACTACAATGATGCCAGTTGAATAAAGCTGCCAAATACGGTAAGTGGAAATTTTATGTTGGCAGAAAGTCCGCCAGAATAACAGGTTGACCAGTTATGACTATTCAGGAAAATAGCCTAAATATTACTACTGAATATTGAATCGCCAAATATTGAATAATGCGTTAGGAGTGTTCAGAAAAAAATAGAAAAGGAAATATTCAATATTCATTAGCCAAATATCGAATATTGATTGGGGCGGTCAATGCAATGGTTTAGTTTAATTAATCATTGGTGAACCAATACTTCTACACGAATTCGCGATT
>CALLVY010000020.1 GCA_938015925.1 uncultured Saprospiraceae bacterium | reverse complement strand
TTTTTCATAATCCCAGTATTGACCTTTGGTAGGATCGACGGCTAGGTTCCCTTGTTCGTCTCTGAGGAGTCGAAGGATTTTTTTACCACCGCCAAAAAATACTTTGGCATTTAAGGCCAGGGTTTTGTTTTCTTTTTTGCCCAAATTATCAAATTCTTTTCCGAATAAAATATTGACCAAATAATTACCATTATACTGTGTATTGCGTTCGATACCTTCCAGTGTTTTATACTTGGAATTAAACAAAGAGGCATTGATTAAATAGTAGTAATTATTGTCAAAAAAACGTTCTAAAGTTAGCTCTAGGCCATAGTTTTTTCCAGTCCCTTCATTCACCAATTCCACATACCTCGATTCTGTTCCTTCATTGATCGTCGCATAGTAACTGTTGTCCTTATTTTCAACCGGCAGATTGTACAAGTCTTGGTAATAAACTTCTAACTTGGCCATCAGGTTCTTATTGAATCGTTTTTCATAAGCCACTACAAAATGATTCGCTTTGAGCAAATCCAGATCTCTATTGGGTTCACTTATCGTTCCATCTTCCAGGGCGACTTTTGCAAAATAATTATGGATACTTTCCATCTTACTGTGATTGCCATATCCCAGTTTAAGGCTATTGGATTTGTTGATTTTCCAGCTTGCGGCGATCCTTGGCTCCAAGGTATGTTTGTCGTTAAACAGCACATTCATATTGTGTAATCCAGCCACGAACGTGAGTTCCTTATTCCAGCGGTATTTCCAACTGATGTAGTTTCTGACCGTCGTGATGTTTTCCTTAAAATCAGCTGCGACAAAACGAGAATCGCTTGCATCCTGATACCAACTTTGATCATAATCATAATCGAATAAGGCATATTTTACACCGATTTGAATTTTATTCTTCGCATTCAATTTATTGTGATAAGCTACTGCTCCTCTGTAAGTTGCATTCCTCAACTTACTTTTATAATCTAATCGGCTACGGAGAATGGAATCTTGCAAAAACAAACCTTCCGAATCGTAGATCTTTTTTGTTTTGGATTCAAAGACTTCTTCTTTTATTCCATTACTGGAATAAGTCAATGAGGTTTTTAGGAAGCTATTGGTACCAATGGAAATCGTATGATTCATTCCAATATTGGCCAAGTCAGAGCCTTTGTCGTAATCTTCGCTAAGCTCGGTATCCATCGGATCATCTCCGGGAGTTGCAAATAAATTGGCCTTCACATCTTCCAGGGCAAAATTGCTAAGCCCCCCCAAACCAAAGAAAGAAAACATTCCTGTTTTGGCGGTTGGCAAAACGATTTTAAAAGCCGCATCTTGAAAACGAAGGACGCCATCTATTTTCACCAAACCAACATCATTTATCAAAGAGATGGTAGAATATCGATAGTTTACCAAATAAGAACCACCATAGCCTTTTTTAAAAGGACCTTCCAAAGTCAGATCGGTTCCCAAGAGGCCAAAACCAAAAGTGGATTCGAATTTTTCGTTATTTCCAGCTCGTAATTTTACATCATAAATCCCAGATAAAACGTCGCCGAATTCAGGAGAAAAAGCGCCCGTATGAAAATCGGAAGTGGCTAGTAAATTATTGTTCAAAGCACTCACTCCTCCTCTGATAGAATTTTGGTCAGCGAAGTGAGTGGGATTGGTAATTTCTACGCCTTCCAATCGCCATTGGATGTACTTGGGAGAATTGCCGCGTACGATGATATCATTGTCGCCGTCATTGGTGGTCGCTACTCCTGCAAAGGCAGATACAATCCTGGAAGGGTCGCTAAAACCACCCGCATAGCGTTCCGTTTTTTCTGCCGAAATTGCTCTGGCACTAATCAAGGTCATGTCATTTAAAACGGCTCCTTGATCTTTACTCGCCCGCACAAGGACTTCTTCCATCTTCACCACCGACTCTTGCATGGTCAAATTTAAAACGACTTCTTTCCCAGAGTTCACTTCAATATTCGGAAGGAGTTGATCTTCGTATCCCAGGTAAGTGAGTTGTAAATCTATTCGGCCAATTGGGATGTTTTCTAATCGGAATTTCCCATTTTCATCGGTCGCTGTTCCGACCAAGGGATCACTTCCTACAATGACCAATGCCGCTCCGATTAGCGGTAAATTATTATCGGCGTCCAGCAAAATTCCGCGAACGGTTTGGCTAAGGTTTTGGCCAAAAGTCAGGCTGATAAAAAGAAGGAAGTTTAGTGTTGTTGTGGTAATCTTTTTCATTCGATGTTTCTTTTGTTTTAGTGATTTCCTTTTGAATGGGTTTGAAGAAACATCCAAAAGGAGCAATTCTTTAATTGGGATATGGGGTTTGTTTTAAACAATAGGGTTCGCTTTTGGGCATAGGAATATTGTCCCAGGCTAGGTAATCCGAGCTAGGGTTTGTTGATTAAAATTCAAAAAAAGGTATATAAAACGGGGTCGCACCTAAAGGTGCTTTTTTCCTAATCCGTTTCCGTTTGGAGGAATCATTACATTAAAAAAAACCGCACCTAAGCAAGGAGGATAAAACCAACACCTGGTAGGTACGGTTCTTAAATAATCACTTTTTTTCTAAGTCACTTTTACCACCACACTCCCCACTTTTTGCCCCTTCTCCACATAGCGATAGGCTTCCGCTATTTCTTCCAGAGAATAAGTCCGATCAATCAGGGCTCGGATCGCACCTGCTTCCGCTAATTTTTTAAAGAAAATAATATCTTCCTTGCTGTCTTTGGGAATCGGAAAGATCACTTTCTTAGCATCAAACCAATTCGTCCATAGCGCATAAAAAGGATTTTGCCAATAAGGACCCAATTCTGTAGAGCAATAAATACCATTGGATTTTAGTAGTTTTTTACATTGTCCAAAAGTGCTTTTTCCAACCGCATCGAAAACAAAATCATAGCTTCCACCGCTCTTTGTAAAATCTTCTTTGGTATAATCAATGACGACCTCGGCTCCTAGGGATTTGATCAATTCCATGTCCTTTGTCCCGCAGACCGCAGTGATTGCTGCACCAAAGTGTTTGCACAATTGTAAGCAGGAAGAACCGATAGATCCCGTCGCTCCATTGATCAAAATGCGCTGGCCTTTTTGGATATTGACCCGGCGCAAATTAGTCCAGGCAAACCAATGTCCTTCACTGATCGCTGCTGCCTCCGCATAGGACCAATTCGCAGGCATTTGCGTCATCGACCCCGATTCGGGCAAACAAAGGTATTCGGCATGTGCGCCCATTTTATCACAACTCAAACCAAAAACCCGATCTCCGATTTTAAACGTTTTTACCGCTGCTCCTATCGCGACAACTTCTCCGGCAAATTCACTTCCCAATACATTTATATTCGGACTAAAAAGACCGGTAAAAAAACGGTTGATAAAAGGGTCTGCTTTGCGGAAGGCACAATCGGTTCTGTTGACGGTAGTGGCGTGTACTTTGATCAGGACTTCCTTTTCATTGGGACGAGGCTGGTCCTGTTCTATCAGTTGAAGAACTTCGGGAGGGCCGTATTTTGTATAGACTACTGTTTTCATTTTTTGATTCTTTTTACCTTACAAAGATGAGCTATTTTAAAGATGGAAACAATTGTGTTATGCGAAGTGAGGAATGTGGTCTGCGAAATGAAGGTTTTGGTCGGCGAAATTTTTCTATGGTCGAACAGACTTTAGGAATTGAAATTTAGGAAAATCTAATTCCCTCTTCTGTGTTTGTAGATTTAGGTGGCTTGGAAATAAATGGGAAAATCGAGTATCGAAATATTCAATATTCGTTGAAGTGGCCGATGCTAAGAAAACCTTAGGTTCGATTATTAATCTTTTGGAAAAATGAAGACTTATAGGTTTCTGAAATAGGGATGAGTTGGTCGGCGATTTTGATGCGGTTGCGTTCTATGGATTCAATTTTATTGAGGGCAACCATGTAGGATTTGTGTACTCGGCAAACGATGTTGGAAGAAATCAGTTGTTCCAATTCTTTAAAGTTTTGTAAGGTCATGATTTTTTTATCGAGGGTATGGATTCTGCGGTAATCGCGCATTCCTTCGATGTATACAATGCGATCCAGGGAAATTTTTTCTAAGCGGTTTTCTGTTTTTATAAAAATAAAATCTAGTTTAGAATCGCTGTTCGTTTGGTTGGTTTTGCTTTTACTGAGGTTGTCTTGGGCTTTGTTGACGGCTTGTAAAAAGCGATTAAAGGTGAAAGGTTTTAGCAGATAATCGGTCACATTGAGTTCATAGCCTTTGAGGGCGTATTCTTGATAAGCGGTGGTGAGAATGACTTGGCTTTTTATTTCCCAGGATTCCAATAATTCCACTCCGGAGAGTTCGTCCATATTGATATCCAGAAAAAGAATATCGACTTGATGGCTTTGCAAATAAGCCAACCCATTGAGGGCATTATCGAAAGTAGCGACCAAATCCAACGCAGGAATTTTCTCTACAAAAAGCTTGGTTCTTTCCAAGGCTAAGGGTTCGTCTTCAATGATGATGCAGTAATTTTTATCCATTATATGGCTGGTGCTTTGACAATCTGATAAAGGAGCTTGATATTTAGTTCTACGCGGTAGCTATTGTCTTTTCGGAGGAGTTCTAATTGGTGTGTTTCAGGATAAATCAATTGGAGTCGCTTTTGAATCAATTCATTCCCCAAGCCATTATGGTCATCTTCTTTCTTCCGAGTCGGATCAAATTTGTTTTCACAAATCAATTGCACACTACCTTCTTCAATCCGAATATTGATATTGATGGCATTGTCTAATTTCTTATTCGTGGTATGTTTGAAGGCATTCTCGATAAAGGGAATAAAGACCATTGGGGCGATTTTCTTGTGCCCGGCTTCGCCTTGGATTTGGAAATTGATATAAGTCGCATTCGCCGTTCTGATGCGCTGTAAGGCGATGTACTCTTCGATGTATCGCAATTCTTTCGACAATAGAATTTCTTCCGATTTCGTTTCGAAAAGCATAAACCGCATGATGTCCGACAATTTATTGAGGTAGTTGGAAGCTTCCTCTGCATCTTTTAAAATCAATACATCGATATTATTGATGGTATTGAATAAAAAGTGAGGATCCAATTGCGCTTTGACCAAAGCCAGTTCCATCTCGTGGTTTTTCTGCTGTAGCGCTTCCTTTAATTTCATTTCTTCAAACCAGGTAATACAACCTCTAATCACCAAAGCCACTACCCCCGTAATCAAGGCCACCAAAACCATAAACAGTAAGGGCCCAAAAATCCCTTCTTCATCCGCACAATACACCTCCTCATCATTTTTAAGGTACAAGCCTAAAACACCAAAGAAAGAAGCGCCGATCGCAATCAAAACACCATTGGCGAGTCCTGCCCAAAACTTTTTTTGTTGTAAAAAATCAGGAAATAAATAGAAATAAAATCCATAAAAAGAAATCACCGAAGGAATGATGATAAACAAGAATAACATTTCAAAATAATAGCCCAGCTTCACCTCATCCTCTTCTCCATGAAAATGGATCCCCAGCATGATAAAGACCAGTGTCAGGTAACACATCCAAAAACCTACATGTAATAAAAGGACTATTGATTTTTTCATTCGACTGAATTCGAGGATTCTTAAGGACTCTCATTTCAAAGCTCAAAATCGTTTCTAATATAGCCATTCCTAAATCAAATCTGCAAAACGAGTGTATTTGTCTGCCAAATTCAAAGATTATCCTGTTTTTGCTATCTTTAGGTCAAATAGAAGTCGATCTTAGGATTGTATTTTAAATGGGTTTGTGAATTGAAGAATGGAAATAAAATAAAACAGAGGTTTCTGCCATTCGATTAAAATAAAAAAAATGTTACAATCAAAAAAATTAATCAAAAAAGGAGAAGGTGAAAATTACGATTATTCGCAAGATCATTGTTTCATCAAGTTATCCTCCCGAGATACCAATGGAGAATTATGCTTGATCGAAGACACCTTAAAACCTGGTTTTCATTTAAAGCGGCACCATCATAAAATAATGACGGAGGTTTTTTATATGTTGGTTGGAGAAATGGAACTTATTTTTGATGAGGAAACCATCCTACTCAAAGAAGGAGACACCCTTTCCGTTCCACCCAATGTTTGGCATGAAGCCAAATGTGCAAAAGGAGGAAAAATGCTTACGATATTTAAAAATGGTCAATTTGATCTTTTTCTAGAGGAACTCTCGAAGATGACGGCAGAAGATTTTGCCAATGAAGCATTAATGACCTCTGTTTCTGCTAAGTATGATATTTATGAAGGATAGTTAGGAGTGTTCAGAAAAAAA
>CALLVY010000019.1 GCA_938015925.1 uncultured Saprospiraceae bacterium | reverse complement strand
AATAATGTTATATAATGAAGCCAGGAACCCCTTGCTTGTAAATAAATACATAGATGAAAATGAAATGGGACTTGATTTTGGCTTGGGCTTCGGATATCAGATTAATAATCATGTCCGCTTGACCTTTGGAACTGCCATCCGCTATAGAGTGTTAAATGATAAAATACCAAGACGATTTCCTTATGCTAATTGGATTTTCAATCCTGTAGAATCTTTAGGTTTTGGATATGCCTTTTGATTACCCTGAGTTATTAATTAATAATCATTTTGCTATTGGATGTTATCAAAGATAAAGGTATTTTTGGGAAACCAATTTTACCAAAGGAACATCCAATATGTTTAAATACGGAAAAGATCATCTGACCACCAGCAAAGCACTAGCCATTTGTCGCGGTAGCTTACAAGCCAAAATTATTCCCGCCACCCGCAAGAAAATCCAAAAATGCCACAACGAAGTATTGGCCATCGCCAATGAAGAAAAAGCCGTTTATGGAATAAATACCGGCTTTGGCCCCTTGTGCAATACCATCATCTCCAAAGACAAAACCAAAGAGCTACAAAGAAATCTCTTGCTCAGCCACAGCGTCGGCCTGGGAGAACCCATAGAAAAAGAGATTGCCCGATTGATGCTCATCCTCAAGGTACATGCCCTGTCAAAAGCTTACTCTGGAATTTCCTTAGAAGTCTTGGATAGAATCCTTTGGTTTATTGAAGAAGATATTATTCCCGTGGTACCAGAACAAGGTTCCGTTGGTGCCTCCGGCGACCTAGCTCCTTTGTCGCACTTATTCATTCCCTTACTCGGCGAAGGAAAAGTTTACTTTAAAAATAAAATTACAAAAACCAGTACGGTCCTAAATAAATACCAAATAAAACCATTAGAATTAGGACCCAAAGCAGGCCTCGCTTTGATCAACGGAACGCAGTTTATTGCCGCTCACGCTTTACTGGTAGTGGAAGAGTTGCATAGTTGTCTGGCGCATGCCGACCTCATCGCTGCCCTGATGATCGAAGGCCTGTTGGGATCTCCTTCTCCTTTTAATGAAGGCTTACATCAAACTCGTCCTTTCCAAGGAAATATCCATGTCGCCAAGCGCGTCGAATACTTCCTCCAAGGTTCCAAAATAGTCGACTCCCACAAAGATTGTGATCGGGTACAAGATCCCTATTCCTTGCGTTGTGTGCCTCAAGTACACGGAGCTTCCCGCAGCGCCTGGCTTCACCTCAGAGATGCGGTAGAAACGGAGATCAATTCCGTGACGGATAATCCCATTGTTTTTTCCCGAGACCTAACCATCAGTGGGGGTAATTTTCATGGACAAGCCTTGGCTTTACCACTCGACTATGCCTGTCTGGCTGCCGCAGAAGTAGGCAATATCTCTGATCGACGAGCCTATTTCGCCTTGGAAGGTAAAGATGAACGAGCACCAAAATTGCTCATGGAAAACACTGGAGTGAATTCTGGTTTTATGATTGTTCAATATACCGGAGCTGCGATTGTAAGTGAAAACAAAGGACTCTGTTTTCCTTCAAGTGCCGATAGTATTCCTACTTCGCTTGGTCAGGAGGATCATGTCAGTATGGGATCAATCGGAGCAAGAAAAGCTTTACGAGTATGCCGAAATGTAACTAAGGTATTGGGCATTGAATTACTTTGTGCCTGCCAGGCCATCGACTTTAAACGTCCATTGAAATCAAGTAGAATTTTGGAGAAAGTTCATCATCATGTACGCGAGAAAATTACGCATGCAAGTGAAGATCGCATCTTCTCAGACGACATGGAAAAAGCCATAAAAATTATTCAAAGTAAAGCTTTGATTGAAATGGTAGCGGGAGAGAAAAAGAAAATTAAAAGCCCTTTCGAATCCTTATTTGAAGTATTTTAAACAAGAAGAATCTTCCTGCGTTTCCTTTGCCAAATTCTTGACGTAAAATAAAATAGTCATGCTAAAAACTTCTATAGATTTTTCCAATCAAATTCTACAAGGTATTCCTGATGCGCTGCCAGCGCCAAAGCCTTATCCGGCCAATGCCAATCGCGCTCCACTTCGTAAAGATGTCCTTTCTGCGGATGAAAAAAAATTGGCAATTCGAAATGCCTTAAGGTATTTTCCTGCGGAATGGCATGGAGTACTGGCGCCTGAATTTGCCCATGAGCTAAAAACTTATGGCCGAATCTACATGTACCGTTTCAAACCAGATTACGAAATCTACGCACGACCCATTTCCGAATATCCTGCAAAATGTCAGCAGGCAGCATCCATCATGCTGATGATTCAAAACAACTTGAATCCAGCAGTAGCACAGCATCCAGAAGAACTAATTACCTATGGAGGCAATGGCGCTGTTTTCCAAAACTGGGCACAATACCTTCTGACCATGCAATACCTCGCTACAATGGAAGAGGAGCAAACGCTGCACATGTATTCTGGTCATCCGATGGGATTGTTTCCTTCATCGAAAGATGCGCCGCGGGTAGTGCTCACCAATGGAATGATGATTCCCAATTATTCAAAACCAGATGACTGGGAAAAATACAATGCGCTGGGCGTCACCCAATACGGACAGATGACCGCTGGTTCTTATATGTACATTGGGCCACAAGGAATTGTCCATGGAACAGCGATCACGGTAATGAATGCTTTTAGAAAAAAACTTAAAGCAGGAGAATCGCCTGCTGGGAAAATATTTTTGACTGCCGGCCTGGGCGGAATGAGTGGTGCACAACCAAAAGCTGGAAATATTGCAGGTTGTATAACCGTCTGTGCGGAGGTGAACGATAAGGCTGCCCGCAAGCGACATGAACAAGGCTGGGTCGATGTGCTGATTGATAATATAGACGAACTAGTAAGTCGAATAAAAAAAGCGCAAGCTAATCAAGAAGTGGTGTCCATTGCTTATTGTGGAAATGTGGTAGATGTGTGGGAGCGTTTTTATGAAGAAAATATAATGGTGCATTTGGGCTCTGACCAAACTTCCTTGCATAATCCTTGGTCGGGTGGTTATTATCCGGTTGGGATGACTTATGAAGCTGCCAATCAATTATTGCGAGAGAACCCAGAAGCATTTAAAGAAAAGGTGCAAGAGTCTTTGCGACGTCATGCAGGTGCCGTCAATAAACACACGGCAAGAGGGACTTATTTTTTCGATTATGGCAATGCCTTCCTTTTGGAATCTTCGCGTGCAGGAGCGGCGGTAATGGCAGAAAATGGAATTGATTTTAGATATCCCTCTTATGTTCAGGATATTTTGGGGCCGATGTGTTTTGATTATGGTTTTGGTCCATTCCGTTGGGTTTGTACTTCCGGGAATCCAGAGGATTTGGATAAAACGGATCAAATTGCTGCGGAGGTAATGAAAGCCATCAAGGCAACCGCACCCGCTGAGATTCAGCAACAAATGCAAGACAATATCAAGTGGATCGAAGATGCCAAGCAAAACAAATTGGTGGTCGGTTCTCAAGCTCGGATTTTATATGCGGATGCAGAAGGTCGAGTAAAAATAGCGACGGCTTTCAATGAAGCGATTGCTTCAGGAAAAATTACTGCGCCGATTGTTTTGGGGAGAGATCACCATGATGTAAGTGGTACTGATTCTCCTTATCGGGAAACCAGTAATATTTATGATGGCAGTAAATTCACTGCGGATATGGCGATTCATAATGTTATTGGTGATAGCTTCCGCGGAGCGACCTGGGTGTCTATTCACAATGGCGGTGGAGTCGGTTGGGGAGAAGTGATCAATGGTGGATTTGGTTTGCTTTTGGATGGATCCGCTGAGGCAGAAGAACGCTTGAAGAAAATGCTTTTTTATGATGTCAATAATGGAATTGCGAGAAGAAGTTGGGCGAGAAATAAAGAGGCGATATTTGCTATAAAACGAGAAATGGAAAGGACGCCAGGTTTGCAGGTGACTTTACCCAATCAGGTGGAAAATAAGCTGTTAGAGGATTTGTTTTAAAGAGGTAAAATTTGCTTAAAAGTATTTGAACAAATTCTATACAAAATTTTAATAGTTTTATTAAATTTGCGATCATGCAAGGAATTGTTTGGTGTATTATCCAGACAAGCCTTGATTGCTCAATCAACCCAACCTAAAGCCACTTTACCCAAACAGATAAACATTGGATGGATTCTATCCATTTCTCAAGCACATCTGTTGGCTTGGAAACCGGAATCAAAGTAGGAATTTTTTAGAGTCAACTTCAGCCGACTTTTGTTCCTTCCTTGTTCCGGTTTTTTTATGTCTTTTATTGAAATTCGACGGTATTTTGAGCGTATTTAGCCCATCGTTTTCCCATAAGCTTAAGCATCATTGGATAAACTATAAATAGGCGAAAAGGCTTTATCACAGCCATATAACCCGCTCCCAAAAGCCCTTTAGGTTTTACATAAACCGTCATCTGTATCGTAGAACTTCCACCATCCGGAACCTTAGCCAAATGCATGGCAGCATGTACGGTAGCATTCTCAATTTCCATCAAAGCTTCTTTTTCCAATGCATATACCGGACTAAATTCTTCCTTCCCCGGAGCAGGCATTTGCTCAAAGCTCAAGCCTGCTGCTTTGGCATAGCGTTCTCTGATGCTATTGGGTTTAAAATGAACCCGTTCTTCTTCTTTATCCCAGCCTAAAATGCCACCGATAAAAAAGCGTACTTTAAAAAGCAAAGCTACAAATCCATTTTGCGTCAAGCCATCCATGACCTGTTTGAATTCCTCTCGAAATTCTTCCAAAGTATGGTGCTCTTCCAGTTTGACCGGAAATTTCCAAACGTCTTCGATTTCAAAGTCGGGGAGGAGTTTGTGGACTTGCCAATTGTGTTTTAGGTGATCTTGATTGGTAATCTTCATAATATTCTGTTTGATGGTTCAATAGAATAAATCATCCTGATCTTTAGGATGATAATGAATATACTGCAAGATAAGGGTAAAGTTCAAAACTTTCAAGATTAATTGAAAGTTTTGAATTTTAAATTTAATTTCTTGTTGAAAACCCAGGATGCCGCTCAAAGCGGCTTCCTGGGTCACCCATAGTTTATTCCTTCTAAATGAAATTAAAAAAGTAGTGTGCTTCCTTAGTTAATGACATTCAGCTTCAAGCTGCACCCCAGCTAAGTCCTAAGAGATTCTTAGATACGATCAACCACCAATTTGTATTTAGGATCTTCGATCACATTGACATCAATGATTTCTTCTGCATTGGCCAACAAAGCACGACAATCTTTACTCAAATGTTTGAGGTGTACTTTTTTGCCCACCTTGGTATATCGTTCTGTGATCTTATTGAGCGCTTCAATCGCAGACATATCGACCACCCGACTTTCTGCAAAGTCAATAACGACTTCCTCTGGATCTTCCAATACATTAAACTTCTCATTGAATACCGATATCGATCCAAAAAACAAAGGACCATAGATTTCATAATATTTTACGCCATCTGCATCAACGCGTTTTCTCGCACGGATTCGCGTGGCATTGTCCCAGGCAAATACCAGTGCTGCGATGATCACTCCAATGATAACCGCTAGTGCCAGATTGTGCAAAACCGCAGTAACCAAGGTAACGACAGCCATCACAAAAATATCTGATTTTGGCATCTTATTAATCGTTCGCAAACTAGCCCATTCAAAAGTTCCAATGGCCACCATTAGCATCAAACCAGTCAATGCGGCCATCGGTAGTTTTTCAATCAGACTCGCGCCAAACATGATAAAAATCAACAGCATGATAGAAGCAAAAATCCCGGAAAGTCTTGCGCGAGCACCAGAGGAAATATTGATCAGACTTTGACCAATCATCGCACAACCACCCATTCCCGAAAAGAGACCAGAAAGCATATTCGCTACCCCTTGAGCGACCGCTTCTTTATTTCCCCGACCACGAGTTTCGGTAATTTCATCAATGATATTTAAAGTCAGCAAACTTTCGATCAAACCAACGCCAGCCATAATAGCCGCATAAGGAAAGATCAAAGCGAGCGTTTCAAAAGTAAAAGGAACGATAGGAATGTGAAAAGGAGGAAAACCACCTTGGATAGAAGCCATATCACCGACTGTTTTGGTATCAATACCCAAGACCATGACAATTCCAAAAACACTTAAGATGGCAACCAAGGAAGAAGGTACTACTTTAGTTAACTTCGGTAAACCCCAGATAACCAACATTGTGAAGAATACTAGTCCACCAAATACATAAAGTGCCGAGCCGGTAAGCCAAGCTCCCGTACTATCCTGAAATTGGTCCAATTGAGACATTCCGATAATGATGGCCAATCCATTGACAAAACCAAAGATGACCGGATGTGGTACCAAGCGCATCAATTTTCCCAATTTTAGAAACCCAGCACTTACCTGGATGATTCCAGCCAAAATTACAGTGGCAAAAATATATTCTTGTCCGTGAGATAGTGCGAGAGAAGCGATGACTACGGCTACTGCTCCTGTTGCTCCAGAGATCATTCCCGGTCGACCACCAAGGATAGAAGTCACCAAACCCATAACGAAAGCGGCATACAAACCCGTAAGTGGAGATAAACCAGCAATCAGCGCAAAAGCCACTGCTTCTGGAATTAAAGCCAAAGCAACGGTTAGTCCGGATAGGATTTCGTTTTTATAATCGACTTTTTGTGTTAGATCGAATAAGTTGAAATATTTTTTCATAAGAATTATTACAATACAAAATTGACCCCAGAGGTATAATCTCTGGATAAATAAAGAAAATACGATACTTAATTTTGGTTTTAATTGTGGTCCAAAAAAGAGCGGAAAATGGTGCTTTTGAACCCTTTTTTCATTGGAGGCGCGAAGGTAAACCTTTTGCAGATTAAAGGCCAGTTTAGGGCTGTTTTTCTACAAATAAATTTGAAAAATTAATATTAGAGTTTGCCGGATCAAAATGGGGAAATATCAGGAGGAGGAACTTTGTCTAAGCGATCAATAATTTTTTATTCTCAAGAAATTGAGAAAGGATGACCAACCCTTGCTTTGGACGCTGCGTATTAAGAAGTAGAATATAAAGGAAAACTAAAGTAAATTTGAATAGGGAGTTCGGGAGAATAAGGAACACTTGTAAATTTTGCTCTGCCGGCAGAAAAGCGTTCTTTTCCTGGCTCCCCAATTCAAGCTTTCAAAGCATTTAGTATTGGTGTAAATTGATTGATCAAATCTGGAACTCCTTCATAATTGATAAAAAAATCAGCACAACCGCCGGTAGTAGTCGAATAAGTTTGTGCTTGTCTTTTAAGATAAATGATCGGGATTTTTTTGGCAAAAGCATAACCCGTTTCAATACCTGCACCAACTGCTTTTTTACTCATTTCTACAAGCAACAATTCACATTTATCGATATCGGAAAAAGCTTGGCGCATCATGGCCTTTTCTTCCCCAAGGTCGAAGTGGTAGTTATCTACAAAAACCAGTAATGCTATACCTCGGCTTTCTAGCACTTTTTTCAAAGCTGCAATCTCTTCGTCGAACTGTGGGCGATTCGAAAGGCTAATGGCTAGATAAGCTTGTTTCATCGGAAGAGTTAAATCAAGATTAAGAAGATCTTTTCCAAATCAAATCAGGAATCAATTCATCTACTTCAATAATTCCTGCCGTCTTTAAGTTATAAATCACACTCTTAAGCATTTTATCATTGACCCAACCATGGATAGCCCAA
>CALLVY010000018.1 GCA_938015925.1 uncultured Saprospiraceae bacterium | reverse complement strand
TAATTGATCCACCCCAAGTCATCACTTTTCTTGTCGGAATAATAGGTCACGGTATATCCCAACCATTCCATTTGAAAAGTTTCAGGATTGTAGTGAACGTAGTATTCATCTTTGGGGCTCACCCCTACTCCACTTTCATAGGAGATTTTGATACCTGGATAAGTTTTGCCTTCATGGATCAGAGGACTTACTTCTGAATAAATGATTCCATCATCAGCTACAACAAAAGGCATGGCATAAAAGTAAAACATGAGATTGTGGTAAAAGACGGCGTTCCCTTTATAGGTAGTCGTATCAGCTTCCAACCAAAAATCTTTTCCGTCAAAACCCGTAATAAAGTTTTCTGCTTCTATTCTTTCCCGGCGATCTTGCAATTGGATGGTTTGCTTTTCATTGACCTCTTTTTTTTCAATTTCGTAGGATAGGGTTTTCATTTTACGCCATTGGTCGAGACCTCCATGTTTGGTGAATATTTTTTGGAGGACTTCCGGGTAGGACTTTGCGGGGATTGTACTTTCTGGTGACGTTTCTGTGGTGGTCTCCGGAGTGTTTGGTTGGCAAGCAAAGATGGAGCATAGGCCTATTAAAAAGACAGCTTGGCTAAGTTTCATTGGATGATCGTTATTTTCTGTTTGCTAATGAATACTATTTCGCTGGCGAAGATACTGGAAAATAATATTTGGGGAGTGCTTCGATGAAGGAAGTTGGAGAATTGACCACTATGGTCATAATGACAAGCAATTTTGTAAGCATCAAGAGGATCTTGCGCTTAGTTAAAGACCAATACACCAGATCAAATGTTTTCCGCATATTGTTTGGTTTCCTCTTCAGAAAGCAATTTATCGGGGATGTCATTAAAAAGCAAAGCTTTTGTAAGCTCCTTATTACGCAGTTTTTTTTTTGCGTAATAATATTTTATTTTAATTTTTTATAAAAAGGATAGCTTAGCAAAAAAGTTTTTCCTGAATGGTAGCGATCGTCAGATTACTTTCCCTTGTCAATAGATTCTGCCCCTTCTTATCACATGTTGTTTATTTACTATATTTAAGCTTTATAAACTCCCCCCTACAACACATGAGTACCTCCAATTTATCTCAAGCATTTAACAGCCTAAAATCCGTAGGATGCTATGCTATTGTACTTTATAAAAAAGAGCAGTTTTTTTACTGCTCTTTTTTATTTTAATAAGTCTTTGGACAAGCCATTCTACTAAGAATAAAAAGGGCTAAAAATTTATTAGGTGTTTGAGAAATTCAAAATTAGTATCCCAGAAATAATCATGATAATGCGTTCTATAAATGGAATGACTTTTTACTAAAAGATCGAAGGGAACAAGGACTTCCTGTGTGACTTTTTTACCATCATCTATTCCTGGCCTCCAGCCCAAAAGTGGTTTGATCACGCCATAACCATTAAACAGTATTTTCAATACCTTAGTATCACATTCGGAGTCGGCGCCTTTCACTAAGGTTGCTTCTAACAACTTTCCTTTAGGACTGATCACACATCTAACCAAACTCAGTCCATGTGCATTTTTTCCGATCGCCTTTTCTGTAAAAATTCTTTTTTCTTTAATTTCTCCTCGGGTGATTATCGCACTTTTTATCCTTGCATTTTGATCGCACAATTGGTAAATTCTTTCTTGGTCCGCATTCGTGTAGTAAGATTTTTTTATTCGATGATTTTCATATTCATAGGTAATTTCCCGATCGCGAATAGCATCGTAAAAAACTTCTATGCCTTGACCTGCTTCATCCAATAATTGTTTGCCATTGGCATCCAATACTTCCACGAACTGAGGTTTTCTATCCGCAAAAATATATTTATGTCGAGCGGCGCCTGTGGGAAAAAAGGTTTCTACTTGTACGGGTTTATTATTTCTATAATTGACCAATTTCCGTTTGCTGCCATTTGGATAATACCACACAAAGGGTCCGAATTTTCGATGTGGATAAAAAGAAGTAAAGCCTCCTTCACACAAAAGCGTTCCATCTTTAAAATAATATTTCATATAAAACAAAGAATCCTTTACCGATTCTATTACTCCATATTTTGTATAATCTTCTCCTGCTGTTACTTCGTCTCCGTATTCATTGAGGTAAAATTGTTCTCCTTTGTCAAATTTCCGCTTATACTTCAACAGTTTTATCATCTGCGGTATATCCTCCAGCGTATATTTTTCTGATTCAATTCCTTTTTGAAGTTCCTCAAAACCTTTAAATACTTCACTGGCTTTTTCCTTAAATTTTTCCTTTGCTTTTTTCGTCTCCAATAAAACAGTAGATTTTTCATAAACCACCGTCCCATCAAATCGAATACATTCTAAACTATTTTCTTCTTTATAAAAGTAAACGTAATTCGCATTTGGGTATTTATAAAAACTAAGTCCATCTACCTCATCCATGTAATGCAAATATCTCTTCTTAGCTTCTTTAGGTTTCACTGCTCCTTTATTTTCCTCTATAAAGTCTACGATCAAAAAAGAATCTTTCCCAATAACGAATCCTCTGCAAACATCTGGACTAATTTTCGTTTCAGGTTCATAAGGATTGCTTTTAAAAAAAACGTCTTCATGGATTCCGGTAAATTTTAGATACCCTTCTACTTTTTTATTACTGGCATCATAGTAATATCCCTTGGTGAATTCTTCCTTTAAAATATGATGAATCTCAATCGGCTTTCTGGGCTCATAATCCGAATCAAAGTAGCCATCAACCATTTGACCATTGAAATCAAAGAAATGACCGATTTCGTAATCTTCCAAGGCATTTTGTGCTTGGACGTTTCCGATAAATAAGAGAGTAAAAAGGAGAATCTTTAGTTTTAGCTTCATGGTCTAGTAGAATTGTTTAAACAGCAATTAAGCACTTTTCTGCAACAAATGCACGATTTTTTTGCCGTTTCTTTTTCAACATATTCTAAGTCGTTTTTTTTACGTTTAATTTTTCATCAAAGCATAAACAGATCTTTCCATAAAAAAGATCATCAAAAAACGCTGTTAAAAATCTTCTCTTACATTTTAAAATCAACCTCTTCTCCACCTGTCAATTTATCTTCCGTGACTTGAGTCTTAGCCTTAGCATCAGACTTGGCTTCTTCGAAGCCTGCATCAGGAGGCATGGGCGCTCCCCCGCCTGACATTTCCACGGGAATGGGATCTTCTACTATTGGCCCTCTACTTGATTTCACTTTCGTTTCACCGGCGTCAACGACCTCCTCTTTTACTGCAAACAAATCGAGATCTGCATCAAAATGATTGATCAAAGAAGCGATATCTAAGTCAAAAGAAGCTTTAGGATAAGTTCCTGTTGTTTCGGATTTTTGATAATCTGAAAGGTTTTTTATCCCTAAGACATCCGCACCGATATACTGCCCCAATTGGTAATAAGATTCCCATTGGATCTTGTCAAAAAACTGATCAGAGGTTGGTTCGTGTGGAAAAGAAGGATGGTAAATTTTGTATTTATACGTTCCGTATTTCAACTCATCGGCTCGAGGAATAATGGGCTTCCCTCCCGGAGCAGTCACCGAAGATTTTATATAAACCAAAGTCCCCATTTTCAAATTATTCTTTACCTGCTTTTCTATCGCCGAAACAATTTGTCGAAAAGCATTCTTACGATCTTCGGGATCGACAACAAGACCCAGCAAACGCCCTTTGATGCCATTGAGCATCGCCATGGTGCTTTCAAAAACGACGCGGATATTCCGTTTCAATTTCAAACTTTGCATGACCGCTTTGATTTCATCTTGCTCTTGCAAATCGAGGGTATTGATGACTTCATGGATATTATTACTGAGGTCTAGTGTATCGATCAATTCTCTTAACTCCTCTTGCTCTTCTTTACTTAAATAATGTAAGACTTCTTTTAAACTTCCGTAATTGATCAAGACTTCTACTTCTTTCCCATCTTTGTCCAACATGATGGATTCATCTTCATTCTTTACCAAAATTTCTTCCCACAACTGAAAGATATTCGCTACCGCAAAACGCCGTTTAGAATAGCCATGCGATGGTTTAGGGCGAATACACTCTTCTGGGATTTGGTCGTCCCGAAACTTCAAATCCAATCCCAATTCATTACGGGCTCTGATGGTCAAATTTTCTAAGTCTGTAAAAGAAAAAGTCGGGTCCGCACCAGCATCTACCGCGATGATGAGTCGACAACGACGACGCAGCAATTCGTAAACCGCCAAATTTTCGATGTGGCCTCCATCAGAGATATTGAGCTTTTGATTGGAGGTTCCCATCGAGGACAAAAGTTCTTTAAAAAAATAAACAGGCCACCAAATCAAGCCGCGCTTATGCGCTTGCAAAGGATTGGACACCCAAAAACCCAAGCGAGCATTGAATATCGTCATCAATACACTGAGCAATTTATTGGAATACATCCCCATCCCTGGATTGACTGCCGCCGCAGAAATCGTGATCGCTGCGGGGAGCGTCATATTTTGATAATCTAAAAAACTTTTGGGGGTAGAAACATACTTCGCTAATTTGGATCCACAGTACATAGGCGAAAGCAAAAAATAATCATTCGCTTTTGCTCCTTTAAAGCGAGGATCACTACCATCCATTGCCTGTAAATTGAGGCAAGTATTGATCAGAGGGTAGGGCGAAAGGTAATCGGCTTTTTTATCGCTCTTGGCATTGAAAAGGTCTTTGATTTTTATATTTCGAAAGGGGCCTGTAAAATGCAAAAAAGCTTCACTCAATTGGTTTCTGTAAAACCGATGAAAACTAATATTATTGGGATTGGTAAAAAATCCTAAAACGATAAGTAGAAACGGCAAGGCCAAATAATGATAGGTCTCCATGCCATAGGATTCCATATCTACGGCTCCAAGGTCAGAGACAAAAAGTATCGCTAGCCAAAGCAATATAATGCTCACCAATCCTGCTTCGATATTATTAAATTTCTTGGAGATGCCTAAAGAAAAACCACTCAGAATATTGGCAAAAAAATGGACTACAAAAACACCAAGGAGAACCACTGCCGCGATCCAATAAAAATCATCCTTAGGCAGCCATTCATGGATGACACTCAGTTGTGCTCTCTTCGCCAGATTGGTCAAAATAGTATAACTCATCGCTACCAAGACTATTATTATCGCAGGACTGAGCAAACTCATCATCAAACTAAAAATATAGCCCACCGTAAAAATCAACATATTCCATCGCTTCCCCCAACCAGAACCGGGAAGCAAATACTCCCCACGTTTTCGCATATAACTAATGTGATCATCGTGGAATAATTTTTTATAATCCCCTTCCTGTTTTAACGTAGCTTGTACATATGCGCCCGTATAACCTCCTCCTGAAACAGTCGACAAATAATCCGCTCTTTGCAAAATGCCAAATTTATTCAGCGTCTTCAACATTCCTAAGTTGATCGTCGCCGAACGGATACCTCCACCTGAAAGAGCAATTCCAAAACGGGTATTATCTAATTCCTCTTTGGTTTCTTTTTCTCCGTACAATTTTTGCCTTCGCAAAAGAAGCTGTTCATCTTCTAAAGCAATCACCTCTTCGTATTTATCAACAATAAGGGGCTGGTCTTTGGTACTCATGGTCTGCTGTTTTAATACTTTGTGCTAAACTCGCGTTTCAATAAGGACGATTCTCTTTTCCAAAAATCAATCTTAAAAACGCTCTAATATAGCAATTATGGCTAATATATCTGATGCTATTTTTTGATCTTTAGATAGCCAAGCCCTTAAGAAAGAGATGAAAACGAAAACCCCGGTGACGGTGTATAACCGTGACCGGGGCTTTGTATTTAAAAAGAAGTCTTGCTTAAAGAGCATTCCACTGCCGCTCTACAAAACTGGAGCAAACCATGTTCTATAAATTGGAAGTGATCAATAGGTCTAAATCCGTAGATTTAATTTGGAAACGTTCGCCGAGGTATTCGTTGGTCAAACAACCTTTGTAAGTATAGACGCCATGACGAAGTCCTTTCTCGGTTTGGATGACGCGCTCTACGCTACCGGTAGTTGCCGCTTTGAGTAAGATCGGAGTAAGAATATTGCTAACGGCGATGGAAGCGGTACGCGCTACCCTCGAAGCAATATTAGGAACACAATAATGAATGACTCCGTGTTTGACAAAAGTCGGTCGATCATGTGAGGTCACTTCAGAAGTAGCAAAACAGCCTCCTTGATCAATACTTACATCAACAATCACAGATCCAGATTTCATTTTTGAAACGATGTCTTCGCTCACGATGATTGGCGTTCGTCCTGTTTTGGAATGTATCGCACCTATCGCTACATCTGCAGTCAATAATTCTTTTTCCATCTGTAAAGGATTGAGAGAAGAAGTATTGAGCGGTCGGCCGACCATGCTTTGCACGCGCATTAGTTTGTAAATATTATTGTCGAAAATCCGAACTTCCGCTCCTAGTCCCAAAGCAGTACGTGTAGCAAATTCTGCGACAACTCCAGCTCCAAGGATCACTACTTTTGCCGGAGGCACACCAGAGATTCCTCCCAATAAAACCCCTTTTCCTTTACTCGTACTCGTCAGCAATTCCGCTGCGGTAAGCATGGCACAAAGACCAGCCATCTCACTCATAATACGCACTACAGGAAAAGTACCAATGTCATCCATGATGTATTCCATGGCTAGTGCAATCACTCTTTTTTGGCGCAAGCGATTGAGGTAATCAGCGGTGATAATCGGAAGATGTAAAGGAGAAAAAAGAATCTGATTGGGTCGAAGAAACTCTATTTCTTCTGAAGTTGGCGGAGCTACTTTCATAATCACGTCCGCCTTATAAACTTGTTCTGTACTATAAGCAATATCAGCTCCTATTTCGGAATAATCGTGATCGGAGTAATTGGATTTTTCACCAGCTCCTGCTTCTAACACAACTCGATGGCCGTGGGCAATTAAAGACGCGACTGATGCAGGCACCAAAGCGACCCGATTTTCCTGTAGCGTTGTTTCTTTAGGAATACCGATATACAAGTTATTGGGTTTACGCTGCACTTGCAACATCTCCGTTTGGGTCTGAAATCGCTCTTCGGTAAAAACTTTGGGAATTGGAATTCTCTGCTGCTTCTTACTCATGCAAGTTTTTTTGGATTCTTTGATTTATTCCGTGCAAGATCTCTCCATTATCAAAAATCGATGCTTTTTAAGACTATCGTATAGATATTTTAAGCTTATAATGACCGTGGAACTTA
The DNA here is from genome assembly GCA_938015925.1 of uncultured Saprospiraceae bacterium. Lineage (GTDB taxonomy): Bacteria > Bacteroidota > Bacteroidia > Chitinophagales > Saprospiraceae > CALLVY01. The sequence continues at coordinate 9,756 of CALLVY010000018.1, read as the reverse complement.
TCAAGGAAGGTCTTTTTTTGGCGAATTAGCAAGGAAAAAACACAACTTGAGTCGATTCTTCACTTTACCATCCTTACAAAAATAATATTTTTCGCTTTGAATCTTCAAGTATTTCAATATTTATTTTAACATGCTCTTCCGGCCATAAATCCTCAATAATCTCTGGCCATTCGATCAAACAAAAGGAAGGACCTTCCAGGTATTCTACAATCCCAATATCCAGGGCTTCTTCCAGGGTCTTTAATCGATAAAGATCCATGTGATAAAGGTTTTTTTCTTCACCATCTACGCTATAAGCATATTCATTGATCAGAGAAAAGGTTGGACTGGTGATTCGTCCTTCAACGCCTAGATATCGGCAAATGGATTGGATAAAGGTAGTTTTCCCTGCTCCTATTTCTCCCGTGAAAAATATTTTCTTTCGATCGCCTGCAAATTTCAGCAATACCGGAACCAAGGATTCTAATTGCTCAACATTCTGAATATGGTGTTCCATAAAGCAAATCTATTTTTAATGGGGGCAAAGATATTCTTCTTCCGCTATACCTGCAACTGTCTTTCTTTTACCTTCATTAAAATTCCGTGTTTAGGTTTTAAGGTAATGAGCGGTTGCATTTCGGCTTTAAATCCAGGAAGCAGAGAAAAATCAAACTGCCGAACCAACATGGCTAGCAAAATCTGCATTTCCATCATTGCAAAATTATTGCCGATACACATTCTCGGACCAGCACCAAAAGGTAGGTAGTGCCAACGCGATCTTTCCTTGGCCAGATCTGGCGCAAAACGATCGGGATCAAATTGGTCGGGATTTTCCCAGAGATCGGGATGACGATGCAAAGCATAAATACTCATGAAAAGTATTGCCTTTTTAGGAATGGCTTGTCCTGCAATCTCATCTTCTACTAGCGCCTCTCTCCCAACCGTCCAGGCAGGCGGATAAAGGCGCATGCTTTCTTCAATTACTTGTTTGGTGTATTGTAGATTTCTTAAATCTTCAAAAGAAGGGCTGCGGTCTCCTAGCACCTGAGCAATTTCTTCTCGGAGGCGTTTCAGGATATCGGGATGCTGGGCGAGTAGGTAAAGACTCCAGGAAAGTGCATTGGCAGAAGTTTCGTGGCCTGCGGCATAGATGGTCATGGCTTCGTCGCGGAGCTGTCGATCCGACATCCCTTCTCCGGTATCTGCATCTTTGGTTTCGATCAACATGGTCAACAAGTCCATTGGGGGAGCGTCATTGCTTCTACGTTGATTGATCATACCTTGCATCAGGTCATCAAATTTTCCTAACTCTTTGAAAAACTTTCGCCGTTGTCCATTGACAAAAGTCCATGGAATCCTAAGTGGATAATGGATACAGTAAAGGATATACTCTTGAGTAGAAGCCATGGTGTCATACAGATCTTGTTCATCGCTTTGATTGTCTGTATGAAAAAGCGTTTTGAGTACAATGTCAGCGGTGACTTTCATCATTTCCAATGCCACGTTCAGCTCTTGCGTTTTTTGACATTTCTGCCTTAGGTCTTCTATATACCTTTCAGAAACGTCCACCATCATTTCAAAGAGCCCCAATAATTTTTGCTTGTGGAAAGCAGGTTGTGCCAAGCGCCTTTGCTTGCGCCAGAAATCCCCTTCACTGGTAACCAGTCCGTTGCCCAATGCTAATTTGAGTTGATTATAGGCTGGACTTTTCTTATAGTTTTTCTGATTACTTTGCAGTATATGTTGAAAAACATCCGGGTTAGAAATGATGAAAATTTTCTTAAAAAGCATATGGGTATAAAAGAAGTCACCGACCTCTTTTCCTTTCGTTACCGAAAAGACCAATGGGCTGCCCAAAAATTCTTTTTGGCGAGCGAAGTAGCCCTTGCCTTTATAACAAGGAATCGTATCTAATTGCTTAGGCATCTCAGAATATTTTAGATATCGTCTTTATTTTTTTGATCAAAGGTAAATCGTGCAAAATTCACATTTGATCTTATCATTTTTCAGACCATCTAAGTGCTATTTAAAAAATAAAGTCCTCTTTTGAGTTTTTCGACCTTACTAAGTTAGTTCTTTATTCTGAGTTTCGCTAGTCAACCCTCACTTCACATGTCCCCAATTTTCTCCTCGTTCTATTCGGTTCAATTGCATGTAAGTAATTCCAAAACTTTTGGCCAGGATCGTTTTTTTAGTTTTACCTTCTTTAATCCTTTTTTTGAGTAGGCGAACTTTGCTTTCCGTCATTTTGGTATTGACTGACCGCTTGCGATTTTCAGGTTCGTAGACTCCCGCTTTAATTTGCCTTTGGGTCAATTCTTTTCGAGTCAACCATTCCAGATTCCTCCAATGGTTATTCTTTTTATCCCCATCCTTATGGACCACAAATATCTTTTCATCGTTTGTTTTTTCGATGAATTTTTCTGCTACAAATTTGTGGATGTAAATGGAGAAATGCTGACCACTGGCAAGTCGGATATCTAATTTTCTATACCCACTAGCCAGACTAGAACCTTTTAAAAAGTTTTCGAGCTTTGTCTCTTTTTCAATACTTTTAATTCTACCATAATCAGAGATATAGTAGTCACATCGTTTTGTAGGCTCGCTGGGCTGAAGCTGTTTCCACCTTTCATTCCAGAAGCTACCTTCCTTTTTTAAACTCATTTTTTACGCGCTTTTAACTAATACAAATACAACCATACTTTACCAACAAGGGTAAAGTATAAGGTCTTATGAAAAAACAGGCTTCAGTGATCTAGGTCCACATACCTTTAGACAGGCAGAATGACTCCACTGTTCCTAAATGTTTCGTTTACTTATTAATCTCTCTTTAAGTGCCTTTGCAAGGGTACAAAGGGCTCTTTTATTATTATTACTCTATGATGATTAGGGTATTTCTTTTGTTAGAACTAATCAAAAAATAGAGTCTCTCTTTGTTTCTACCACTAAAATAGAAAATTTTTACCGTACAAACATAGAAACGGCATCAGATAAACCATCTTTATAATTCTTCCCGACATCTAATTTAGCTTCATTCTCCATTACAACATAACTGTCGCGACCTTTAGAGTACCTTTTTATATAGGCTAAATGGATAATTATAGACCTATGGATACGGACAAAAGGAGTTCCTAAAAAAGTAACTTCACACTCTTTAAGACTATTGGTACAAATCATAGTAGAGTTATCAACTAAATGAACTTTCGTATAACGTCCTTCTGATTCAATGTAATTAATCTCATTAAGATTGAGGTATAGCAAACCATTCTGTGCCGGCAAAATTATACGCTGAGATTTCTCATTACTCAGATTGGCTTTGAGGGTATTAATCCGCTCTTTTAGGTTGGCCATTTTTCGCAATTTTTCCACTCTTGCTACCACTTCAATCAATTCATCTATATCTATCGGCTTTAGCAAATAACCAATTGCCGAAGCTTTAAAAGCTTGGATCGCATAACGCTCGTAGGCTGTTGTGAATACGATCTCAAAAGTGAGTTCATCAAAAAACTCAATCAATTTGAAGCCTGAATAATTTGGCATTTCGATATCTAAAAAGACAACATCCGGTTGATATGCATTAATAGCTTTCACTCCCGACAGCACATCATCTGCAGTACCTACAATCGTTACGGTAGGACAATACTCTTCAATAAATTGTTGAAGAATTCTACGGCCTCTTGCCTCATCATCGACAATAATTGCTTTTAGCATTCCTTAGGGTTTTGAAAGCTTTTTTATTTCTTCTATTTTTCTGTTTTGCCTTTCCCAAAAGGCTTTATTAAGTCCAATATAGAGTGTTACTCTTGTACCGGTAGCCCGATCGTCCACATCTTTTAAATCTTCTACAATGACATTGAGTCGATCTCGGTGTGTTGAATTGAGTAAATCCAGGCGATTTTTGGTCAAACCCATTCCAGTTGAAGGATGAGGCCGACCATTTCTAATTTGAATTTCCTTTGCCCTTTTACGCCCCACTCCATTATCTTCTACAATAGCAACAAGATAAGGCTCTTGCCATTTAAAGCTAATAAAAAGTGTTTTCAAACCTCTGCGATGCATCAATCCATGAATAATGGCATTCTCTACATAGGGCTGAATCAACAGCGAAGGAATCTTTATTTCTTGCGTATTCAAGCCCGGGGTGATGTCAAATTGATATTCAAAATCCTTTTCAAAACGCAAAGCTTCCAGGCTAAGGTATAATTCCAGAGATTCAATTTCGCTTTGTAAGGCCACTTCGTCTTTATCCGACATATTCAGAGTACTTCTCATCAAACGAGAAAACTGAGAAAGGTATCGATTGGCAGAACGCTTGTCATTTCTAATAATAAGTTCCTGGATAGAGTTGAGTGCATTGAATAGGAAATGGGGATTCATCCGAGCGCGAAGCGCGACGAGTTGAGAGCTTTTTAGCTTTTCCTTAATCTCGTTTCTTCTTTGATAATCTTCGATTATTGCCCGGACGAAAATGGCTCCCAGTGCTGCCGCAATCAAAACGATTCCAAGGTAAAACCACCATTCTTCCCAGTAAGCTTTAGAAATTCGAAAAGTCAATACCTTTTCCTCTGACCAATAAGTATTTTGGGTTCGTGCCCGGACTCGAAAAACATATTCTCCTGAAGGAAGAGAAGGATATTGAGCTACCCCCAGGCGAGTCAACACCCAATCTTCATCGATGCCTTCCATTTGATATTCGTAGACCAACTCTTTAGCATGGCGAAGTACTATTCCCGTAAATTCAATTTTGATATTATTCTGCTCGTAAGTCAGGTCGTATTCTTCGGCAATGGAGGTATCTTTTTCCTGTATTCTGACACTAGACAAATGCAATTTTACAGGCAGTTCCAAAAAATTACTGGTATCCGCAAAAATGGCAAGCCCCTTATTGGTGGCAATAAAAATTTGATCTTTATTTTTAGCAATATCGTTTACTTCAATAGAAGGCAAGCCCTCATCTTTACCAATGGAAAAGATCGAAGAAAAATCTCTTAGATCTATTTGATTGACTCCGAGACCGGTAGCAATCCAGGCAAATTTTTCGTCTAGCAATATTTTGCGGCAATGATTACTCACCAGACCATTACCCGTATGAAAATGATGGATAACTTCCCCATCTTTGTAGAGAAAAAGTCCTCCGGTGAGAGTCGCTACCCAAAGCGTAGAATCTACCGCAAAATGTAAATCTTGAATTTCTTGATGAAGGAGACTGTCTTTGACAAATTCAATTGCTCCATCCGAATAATGATAAAGTCCTTTTATCGTTCCTAACCAGGCACTATTCTCACCTGTCGGTTCCACCGCATAAGTTCTTTCATTCAATAAGCGTTTATACGTTCCATCTTTCTCAAAACATCCTGCAATACTACTTGCCCCAAACCACAATTTTCCATACTTCCCATATCTAACCGCTTTTAAATAACTGGATTTCTTAAAACTTTGAACTTGTAAAGAAGAGTCTATTTTCCAAAGTTTTTTGGTCGCCAGAAAAATTTCTTTTTGCTCTGGGTTTGTCGTTATTTCATAAATCCTTTCTTCATCATTTCCTAGGTATTCTTCCTTTAGGACTTCATAGTTTTCATCAAAAATCTTAAAAAGACCGTCGTCATATCCAAGAATGATCAAACCCGAAGGGTCGGTATTTACAGCGGTCAATATCGTTCCATCATTTTTATTGGGAATTATTTGGGTATTTAAATCGGGCAAATAATAAAGACCATTCCCTTCGCTGCCCAACCAGTAACCGCCATGTTGATCGAGATGAATACTTCCTACGATAATTCCTTCTAGCAAACGATTCAATTTTGGATTGGGAAGGTGCGCATTTTCCACCAAAAAAAGCCCTTCGGTTCGAGTAGCGATCCAAAGATTGTGGTTGTGATAAAACAAATGAATAATCTCGGAGTTGATTTGATCTTGAAATTCATCAAAAGCAGTGAAGAGACTATCTTGCCTTAAGTCGTAGCGATAAAGTTTATTTTTTTGAGAAAAAAGGAGATCTTTTTCATAGGCAATTCCATTGGTAGGTAGGCCAATAAATGGTTGGGCAAAAGCTCGGTAGTTCAGTTGATAATTTTTAAAATGTCCGATCCCAAAATTCGAAATCAAATACATGGAGCTGTCTGCCCCAACGATCATCGATTCACATTGCTGCAAATCTTTTCTTTCATAAAAAATTTGATAAGGCTTTTTTCCTTCTTCATTTTGAATCTCTACCATGATTTTATCTTCCGATAAAAACCAATTATTCCCCAACTTGTCTTCCTTATAATTGACAAACTGAATATAAGGCGAGGTTCCTTTTTGCATCAACTTATAACTCTTGCCATCATAACATCCAATATTGGCGACCAGATCAATTAGCCATAAATTCCCTTTCGAATCTACCTCCAATTCCACCACCTCTGCTACCAATCCACTCGCAATAGGATTTTTCTCAAAACGATTGCCATCAAAGCGGCACAATCCTCCTTCTGAGGAAATCCAAATAAAGCCTTCAGCATCTTGTGTAATGTCATAAATAAAAGAGCTGGGAAGACCATCCTCTACGGTATATTGATTCATGGCAAAAGTTTGTCCTATCAATTCCGCAAACGGGAATAGACAGAGCAAAATCCACAAGTTTTTCAATTCTTTCCAGCGCTCCAAAAAGGTTATGATTTTGACAAAAAACGAATAAACAAAAATAAAATACGAAAACAAAACAAAGATATCTATAAAATCTTGGCATTTCTGCCGCTAAATGGCAACAGCAAGTTAGTCAATTCCATTCAAAAAGCTGGATTTTACAATTCCAAAAAGCATTAAAAATCAAGGTGTTAGCACATTTTTCGACCTAAAAAACAGTTTTTCTTCTAGCTTCTGACAAATAGTCTCCAACTTTACTCTATTTACTCCTTTCTTATCCCCTTTTTAGCTATAAAATACGGGAAAAAACACCTATATTTGCAGGATGGAATCGACAGAAAAAAAGCAAGATTTAGAAACTCCGAAAGGAGACTATGGCGCGAATAACATTCAGGCGCTGGAAGGCCTCGAAGCGGTCAGAAAACGCCCTGGTATGTATATCGGAAGTACCGATACAAAAGGGCTCCATCATTTGGTATGGGAAGTCATCGATAACTCTATTGATGAGCACCTCGCAGGACACTGTACCCACATCCAAACCTTCATCAACGAAGACAATTCTATCACCGTAAAGGACAACGGAAGGGGTATCCCTACCGGTATGCACAAGAAGCTGCAAAAATCAGCTTTGGAAGTCGTAATGACGGTCTTACACGCTGGTGGAAAATTTGATAAAGATACCTACAAAGTATCTGGTGGTCTTCACGGAGTTGGGGTTTCTTGTGTTAATGCGCTTTCTTCTTTGCTTACTGCTACAGTATATCGCGATGGTAAAATTCACGAACAAGCATATAGCGAAGGAAAACCAAAAGAGCCCGTCAAGCAAACAGGAACAACCGATGTTACAGGTACCACGATTACCTTCCATCCTGATGCAGAAATTTTCGAGACCCTCGTCTACAAGTACGACACGCTGGCGACTCGGATGAAAGAAACTGCTTTCCTTAATAGTGGTCTTCACCTTACGCTCACGGATCTAAGAGATTTGGATGAAAAAGGAGAACCGCGCTTCGAAGAATTTTACTCTGAAGGAGGGCTACTCGAATTTGTCACCTATTTGGATGAATCTAGAACGAAGCTACTCGATACTCCGATCCACGTTTCTGGTAAAGAAGAAAATGTAGAAGTGGAAGTAGCGATGTCTTACAACACTAGCTTCAAAGAAAACCTTCACTCTTACGTCAATAATATCAACACTCGCGAAGGAGGTACTCACGTAGCTGGTTTCCGTCGTGCTGTCAATCGTGAATTTGACAAATACGCAAAAGACAATGGTCTTTTTAATAAAGTAAAATTCAAAATATCTGGAGAAGATTTTCGGGAAGGACTAACGGCTGTTATTTCCGTAAAAGTACCAGAACCTCAGTTTAAAGGACAAACGAAAGGGGAATTAGGAAACTCTGAAGTAGTTGGTATTGTATCCCGCTGCGTTGGAGAAGCTCTGAAATACTTTTTAGAAGAAAATCCTAAACTAGCCAAAAAAATTATCGACAAGGTAATTCTTGCCGCGACTGCTCGCCATGCTGCTCACAAGGCGCGTGAAATGGTACAGCGGAAAAATGTATTGACTGGAAGTGGATTACCAGGAAAACTCTCCGATTGTACTTCAAAAGATCCTGTAGACTCCGAAATCTTTTTGGTTGAGGGAGATTCGGCAGGGGGAACGGCCAAGCAAGGAAGGGATCGAATGTTTCAAGCGATCTTGCCTTTGAGAGGTAAAATCCTGAACGTAGAAAAAGCCATGGAGCATAAAATCTACGAAAACGAAGAGATCAAAAATATGTTTACTGCTCTTGGAGTAAGCATTGAAGATAAAGATGGAGAAAGAGTGCTCAACATCGAAAAATTGCGATACCACAAGATAGTCATCATGTGTGATGCCGATATTGATGGTAGTCACATCGTTACTTTGATTTTGACTTTCTTCTTCCGCTATATGAAACCACTGATTGAGAACGGTTATATTTATATTGCTGCTCCACCACTTTACATGGTGAAAAAAGCGAAACAATTCCGTTACTGTTGGTCAGAAGAAGAACGAAAGGAAGCCGTTGCTGCTTACTCCAAAGGAGAAAATGACAACTCTGTAAAAATTCAGCGCTATAAAGGTTTGGGAGAGATGAATGCCGGCCAACTCTGGGAAACAACAATGGACCCGGATGCCAGGATTTTACGTCAGGTAACCATTCCAGATGCCGTAGAAGCAGATCGTGTTTTCTCCATGTTGATGGGCGATGAGGTTCCACCACGTAGAGCCTTTATTGAAGCCAATGCTAAATATGCCAATGTGGATGTCTAAGAATATTGCTATCTAACTCTTGATCATAGAGCACTGAGTCATCCCGAATTTTGGAACATCCAAAGTTCGGGATTTCTTTTTCCAATAAAAGTTTCTTGAAATTTAGCGGGACACTCCGCAAAGAAAAAATACTCCCTTATTCCTATCGCACCTTTCTCCCCTTCCATTCATAAGTTTTGGTAAGATTAGCCAGTATGCCTACGCTTACAATGTAAATCAAATGCAAAGGAACCGCAAACAGATATTTTTTCATCAAAGCAGAGCGACCAAAGAAACGACTCATCGCTCCCAGGAAAAAATAATCGACGATCCCTTTGACCAAAAGCATTCCTAAAAAAGCAATTGCCACAGGCCAACCAAAGAAAGGAATCAGCAGTGGACTTCCTAAAATAAACAAGCAAAAAAGAAATACCATCGCCAATCGAAAAGTGACTTGCCACTCTGGGTAGTCATAAGATTTGGAAGCCCAACGGATGCGTTGGTTTAGAAAACTTCGCCAATCGGGCATGGCTTTAGTGTGGACGGTCGCGTCTGCGTTTTTTAGAAAGCCGATGCGCTTAGGGAAATGTTTTGCCATTTTTTGTAGCAAGAGCATGTCATCGCCGGAGGCTCGACCATCAATACCTTTAAAACCACCTACGGCTTCGAAGGCTGCTTTTTCATAGGCGAGGTTAGCACCATTGCACATGTGTTGGAATTCCCCATGAATACCCGCTCCGGTAATCCCCATCATACCGATGAAGTCGAGGGATTGAAAATACTCTAATTGGTTTTGCTCTTGAAAAAAATTGACGGGTGCAGCGATAAAGGCATATTTTTCACTTTCGTAAAAGGAGACCAATAAATTCAACCAG
>CALLVY010000017.1 GCA_938015925.1 uncultured Saprospiraceae bacterium | reverse complement strand
CGTTGCAGTACCTACAACAAAAATTCCTGAGCCGTCCCGAGTAGATTTCACCAAACCATTATTAGTAAACACTCCATCATTTACATTCACTCTCCCATCTGTCAAATCCAGAATTCCTCCCAAACCATTTGTTGCAGCACCCCGACTATATAATCTTGAGCCTTCTCCTCCTCCAGAAAAGTTAATGGTTCCCATATTCGTCAAAACCCCCATTTCGTTGACAGATACCGCGCGTCCTGATTCTTTGGCTCCTCCATTGACATTGACTATTCCTCCTACCCCATTATTAAAAGTACCTAGAGCCAATTCTGCCCCGATAGCTAAACCGTTATTACCAGAGCCTGCAGAGTCTTTTGCTACTACGTCGATCATTCCAAAGTTGGTAAAAACGCTACTATCAATAAGCTCAATACAATCCTCTCCTGGCTTTGTAATGGTGATAAGACCATTTGCACCATTTTCAAAAGTACCTCCACGAATTTGTATGCCGTCTGTGATGAGTTCGTTAAAAGAAAAGGTGCCATTATTGGTAAAGGAGCCGCTGGATTTTACGCCATTTTTTACGCCGCTTGTACAATTTACCGTTCCATTATTAGTCATCGAGGAAGTTCCACTGGCGATGTTGATTCCATTGGTTCCCTGTTCTATGGTGAGGGTGGTCGATTCTGCAACATTTATTGTGGAACTGTCTGTAGACCCGAAAATAGCAATGCCTTGTTTATTGGCAGGCGGATTAAAGTTAAACATCCGGTTGGAGCCATTCGCTCCCAAATTTAAAGTACAATTGCTCGCTACCACAACGGTATGTTCATTGATAACACCATTGCCAACTGAAATATCCAAATCTAGTGTTACCGTAGCCCCACCTTCTATGTTAATTCTTGCAGGACCAATAGCAGCAGTACCTGTTACCGTCACATCTTGATTAAATGCAACTGTGGAATCTGCAGGAGGGAGTAAATCCATTTCCCAATTAGCCGCATCATCCCAAGAGGTTTTATCTCCTCCTGCATCCCATAAAATCTGGGAATAAGCATTCGATACCGATAAGGCAAAGAGTAGACAAAGAAAAAAAGGTAGTTTGTTTTTCGTATTATTTTTTTTCATGATTATTTTGATTTCCAGGATTAAAGAAGGGTTCTAATTTGCTTACAAAAGTTTCGGTTTTGGAAATGATCCTAAAAGAAAAATTACTAGATCATTCCCAAACCTAAAACTTAACACTTATAATAAAAACTGTTTCACATAATTTTTATCCTTTGTTCCCTGCCCCTCTGGCATCTCTTCTGGCTTGTGATTGTTCTTTTGAAAGAATTTCCTGAATCAACGCCTGGTTAAAAGCTTTGATTTCGGCCTTAACTTTTTCATTTTTCACCCCCTCTGCTAAATCACTGCCCCTTATTTCTCTGATTTGTGTAGTTCGTTTTATATGCAAAGCTTTTATTTTCTGGCGTTGTTCAATACTCAATGCCAGAACTGGATTCCCAGCAACAATTTCTGCCTCAATACTACTTACTCTTTCTTGTGCTAACTTTTGGATGTCTGCAGACTGAGCATAGCCAAAGCTAGTCATAAAGAAAAGAGAGGCCATGATGATTAAAATTCTATATTTTTTCATGATTGGGAAGTTTTATCCTTTTAGTAATGAGTAAAAAATAAGTACGTCATTTTGGCAAGGGAAATTTTGAGTTAGACGAGGCGAAAAACACAGGCGATGCCTAGCATCGGCGAGTATTTTTAACGACGTATAACTCTAAATTTGACAGCCATAAATATGGATTTATTCTTTAGTCGTTACTTAGAGCTGCCCGTGCTTCTTTTTTAGCTTGGCGTTGTTCTTTGGTTAATATTTCTTTATTAATTTTTTGACTGATTTCCTTTATAAGCGCTTTTCTTTTTACCTCTTTTTCTTCCTCAGTAGCCTCACTTTTCTTAATCTTCCTTACCCCCATCATTTTTTCAACATTCAAAGCTTCAATTTTTTCTTTTTGCTCTACACTCAATGCAGCATCTGGGTTAATCGAAACAATCATGGTATTCATTTCTTCTACTTTATCTGCTGCTTTTTGTTGAACTTTTGCAGATTGTGAAAAGCCGATTCCGGTAAAGAGAAACAACGTCAAGAGAGTGAGGAGAAGTTTAGTATTTTTCATAATAATAACTTGGTTTAAAAAATTTTAATATTTGATTTTACTGTAAAAGGAAAGGTTCTGTAATTTTTTTAGGGTTCGGTAAACAAAAGAAAAAGAATTCTGAATCCCCTTTGATCACTTATCATTTTGTGATCCTTTGTCTGGAACAAATATTCAGCTTATTTGCTAAATTAAAGTCCAATTATTGTCAGGAGGGGTCTGAAATCCGTCTTTTTGAGCTAAAAAACGGCTTAAATAGGCTTTTCTTAAGTTATTCTTCCATTTTTTTCACCAATACAGAGCTGAGGTGATAACCAATGCGTTCTGCAACCACATACAGATATTGGTCGGCGCGAATAGAAATTGGATGGGTATATAGCTGCCAATGTTTATCAAAATCCATCGGTTCGTTTGGATCATCTGACCATCGGTAAGCTATGGAAGCTCCAGAAGTAGGAGTAGTCAATAAAATTTTATCAGATTCGATCAAAACTTCTGGGCTTTCGGTAATAGGTTGTTGTCCATTCGGCCACATCATATCAATGAGCGTCGCCTCCGGCACCTGCCCTAAATCCGGGCTTTCGCTCATTTGCCTCCAAAATAAACTTTTCATCCGCTGTAAATCGGTTTGAAAATCAGGATCATCCGCCAAATTGTGGATATTATGCGGATCGCGAATACAATCGTATAATTCTTCTTTGTTTTTGGAGCCAAACCACTGCGATTGAACCGGATTAAGCAATCCACGATCCTTTAAATCCAAAAGCTCTTTCATCATCGGGATATTCTTTCGATAGCCAAGGTCTTTATACTTCCGTAAATCCGGGAAAAAATTGCGCACATAGAGCCACCGATCGTCCCGAATAATCCGGGTCCGATCCGTATATTCATCAAAACGATCTGAACTGGCGAAAACATAGGTTCTTGGGGAGGAAGCATGTTCTCCTAAAAAAGCTTTCCCTTCCATATATTCCGGTGGTGTAATCCCCGCCAAACTCAAAACAGTAGGCCCCAGATCAACAAAAGAAATCAAACGATCGGTTCTTCCCCATTCTTGTCTTTCCGGCGCTCTCACCAAAAAAGGAACTTTCAAACCACTATCATAGGCTTCTCTTTTCTGACGCGGCAATGGTCCACCATGATCACTATAAAAGAAAATAACAGTCTTGTCCAGCAATCCATCTTCCTTTAATTCTTCCAATATTTTTCCTACCTCCGCATCCATCAATTCCACATTGCTATAATGCCGAGCAATATCTTTTCGCGTCACCACATTATCTGGGAGATAAGGAGGGACAGGAACATTTTCTGGAGCTACGGTCAAAGGTAAATCCTTATTTTTCCACAAACGGCTTTCATGGGTAACATTGATATTGAACACCGAAAAAAACGGTTTTCCATCAGGGCGATTTCGCCAATGAGCTTGGGCATTATTTTCATCCCAAGCGGTAAGAGGCGCCGCAAATTGATAATCCGTTTTATTATTATTGGTGCAATAGTATCCGGCAGCCCGTAAATATTCAGGAAAACATTTGACTTCCTCTGGCAATACCACCGAATATTCTCGGATGCTATCCCCTATTATATCTGTTATCCCGTTTCGATCTTTGTACTTTCTTTTGCCCCAGGAAGTAATGTCCTTACCCGTTCGCATATGCATGGTACCAATACTCGTGGGATACATTCCGGTGATAATAGAAGACCGACTAGGCGCACATACACCAACGGTAGCAAAGGCATTCTCATACACCATTGATTCTCTCGCCAAAGCATTCAAGACAGGGGTCTGTGCGGTGGAGTCGCCATAAAAAGACAAAGTAGGACTAATATCTTCACAAACGATCCACAGAATATTGGGTGGAGCTTGGGCCAACAAACCTTGAAGTAGCAAATTGAAAAAAAGGCAAGCGATAATTCTCATCACAATTTTATTTTAATCAAATCCGAATCGCCAGGAAAAAAATCAAAGGTCCCTTTGATTACTCGGTCTCCTTGTACCAGCGTATATTCATAGGTTCCATAGAAACCACTGTTTTCTATCCTTCCTTCCTGATCCGTTTTTTCTACCAGGTTCGTTTTCCATTCTCCATGTACCAAATCGAAGTAGGCTTTTCCCATTTTAGTCGGTTGCCAATCTTTAGTAAAGAGAGCTGCTTGTCTGCTCTGAGGTTGATAATAGCCCCAAAAAAGAAATTCATTTACGGAAGGGTGACTAAAAGCAATCGTCAAAAAATCTCGTGTATATTGTTCTAATATTTCCGGATCTTTATTCGCTACTGTAAATTCAGAGATTGCAATAGTTTTATCCAATGGAGCGTAATAATTCAGGATATCAAATACCTTTTCCGGAGGAGTCAAATCGGAACCAATATGACATTGAATGCCAATACCATCTACCAGACCATCGGTTTGCTGATCTATCCGTTGAATGTAATCGTAATACCACTCCTGCTTTGTTTTATCAAGACCTCCTTTGCTGATGATGCCATACTCATTGGTGTAGCGCAAAACCTGCGATTCCTTTTTTGCTAATTTTCTAAAACCCTTATAAAGTATTTCTTCGGAACCCGTTATTTGTTGTAGATCGCGATTGGTATAAGCTTCATTGACCACATCCCATCTGCTAATCTTTCCTTTCGTCGTTTCCAAGATATCCTCTACATGGTTTTCTATTTTTTTTGTGATTTTTTTAGGATCATCAGCAAGCTTTTCAAAATCTGGAGTCAAGTGCCGAAAGCCTGGCCAGATCAATACATGCCCTTTTAGGTCGATGTTTTTTTCTTCCAATAAACGAATGGCTTCCAAGACCTGTTCTTTTTTTCCTGGTTTATTCCAAAACTTAATTTTCAAATCATTTTCAAAAACAGCTAAATTGAACGCCTTTGAAAAATGCTGCAAATGCTCTTCACTATTCACCACATTTTTAGCGTTGATGGCTGCTCCCCAAGAAAAGTAATGTCTTTTCAAAGTCAACTGGACAGGCGTTTTGGAAAGGGCTTTTCCTTTATCCATAAATTGAATTTTAAAAGGACCTTTCCGATGCTGTTCAATTCTTTCCGCCGCTGCCTGACGCCAGGAAGCATCCGCTTCCATTCCCCGATAACTAATCTTAGTTTTGGGTAAATCCGCCAATGCGGTATTTTCATCGAACCTCTGTAAGCTCAGATTTTTCAACAAAAATTTTTGTTTTGGAAAACCAAATTGAAGGGTAAGGTATAAATCTTTTTGCTTTACCTTTTGGGGTACTAAAATTGGAATATAATAATCCTGCCAATTGCCAGAAATACTAGTAGTATGTACAATTTTCTTTTTAGAATCTTCTGAAACATTCAACAACCAATAACATCGGGCCTCCCCTGTTTCCAAACTAGCTTCAATCGTTTTAGCCGTAAAGCTCAACAATAATATAGATCCTTTTTTAAGATCCGTAGCATGTAAGGGTATACGATTGGAGAGATTGTAAATAAATTTAGGTTGATCCAAAGTCTCCACGGTAAGGGTGATTTCGGATGCTGTCGCTGCGTCATTGCTTGTGATTCGCCCAAAATCTGACTTTTCATATTGGAGTTTTTTCAATCGCTGGTAATTGATGATATTCTCCCCTCCATCAGGTATTTGTTGTGCAGAAGAAGGGATTCGACACCCCACCAATAATACAAGACAAAGAAATAATAATCCGTTTTTTTTCACCATGATGCTTTCCATTGATTCCATTTTAATTGCAATGTCTTTGCTTTTTCTGGATATTGTTGTACTAAATTATTCTGCTCTGAAATATCTGTAGGCAAGTGATAGAGTTCAAATATATTTTCTTCATAAAAATGAATCAACTTCCATTCTCCTGACCGAATCGCCGAAGATTTGGATTCTCCAGTATTTCGAGGGCGGGCATTGGAAGCATGCCAATAAACCGTTCTGTTCTGATAAGAGATTTCCTTTTTTAAAACAGGCAAGATACTTTTTCCATCAACCTTCTTTACTTTTTTCTGTGAAGTTAAGTCGAGCAAGGTAGGAAAAATATCCATCAGCATGACGACAGATTGAGTATCCTGTCTGGCCTTCCATTTTTTACCATAATGAAAAAACAAGGGGATGCGAATACCTCCTTCATACATCCAACCTTTACCTGCCCGCAAGGGATAATTGGAGGTGGCTAATTTTCTTTTGTTATAGCCATCGTTGGAGAGTCCGCCATGATCAGAAGAGAATACAATAATGGTATTTTCCAATTGTCCTGATTTCTCTAAGGCTTTCAATATTCGCCCAACGTTTTTATCCAGATTTTCTACCATCCCGGCATAGGCAGGATTATCCTGTCGCATTTTGGTACGCCCAGTACCTTCCGGTTTATAAGCCGGTGATTCTCCAAAATCAAAATTATTGATTTCTTTTTGATTGGCGGAAATATCTTTGGGTTTTGCTTCTAAGGGTTGATGGACTGCATAATAAGATAAGACTAATAAAAAGGGATCGTTTTTCGGATTGTTTTCAACAAACTCAATCGCTTCTTCTGTCAGTACATCAGTCAGATAATCGCCTTCTTTATACTTTTCATCTAAGCCGTCTATTGGGGCTTTGCGAACCTTACGGTTAACTCCTTTGGGCTGGTTAAAAGGATGAAAATAACTCATTGGTGAGCCCGCCTTTCCCGCAGCAATAGTCACATCATAACCTAATGCTTTGGGGCTGCTACTGCCGTCTCCCAAATGCCATTTACCCAGATAAGCAGTTCGATATCCTGCTTGGTTAAACTGGTGAATAAAATTTCGTTTTTGAGGAATTGTCTCTAGTGGAAAACCATCATCTGGTATTGCTTTATCGACTACAGGATATTTTCCAGTCATCAAAGCATAACGAGAAGGTACGCATCTAGGGTAATTACTGTAAGCATTTGTAAAAGAAACAGATTTGGCAGCCAAGCTATCAATATGAGGAGTTTGATAAATTGGAGATCCGTGACAACTCAAATCGTGGTAACCAAGATCATCTACCAATAAAAAAAGAATGTTGGGCTTTTCTTGTGCCAACAATGATGTTGGTTGACAATACAGAAGAAGTAAAAATAAAAGGTGCCATTTAATCATCAAGTTCAAATTTTCACTTCGACATCAATCTCTGCAAAGTGTTTCACTAGGAGTTGATACTCGTTTTTACTCATCCTATATATTCGTTTTGTAAAATAGATCAAAATAGTGGTCATTGAAATATCAGCCCTTAGCTGCTTTAGCTGCTTCTCTCGCTCTTCTTTTCATCTCCATTTTCTCAGGTACTAAATATTCTTTTTTCCAATCTTTTAATTGTTTCAATAATTTCTTTACCAATTCTGGATGTTCTGCTGCCAGGTTATTCTCTTCACTAGCGTCTTCCTTTAAATTATACAACTCTATCTTATCTTCTTTAAAGAAATGTAAAAGTTTATAATCTCCAGAGCGGATAACGGAACATTTTGAATCCCCCGTACTATGTGGGCGGGCTTTCCGGGAATGCCAGAATACAGTCCGTTCTTCCCAGCTTTCCTTTTTCTTTTTTACTGGAATATAACTTTCCCCATCAATCCCATCCACTTTCTTACCCGTCGCCAAATCCAGTAAAGTAGGCAAGACATCCATTCCCAGAATGATATTATCTTGATCAACTCCGGGTTTGATTTTTTTCTTCCAATGTAGAATCAAAGGAACACGGAT
Organism: uncultured Saprospiraceae bacterium; assembly: GCA_938015925.1. Lineage (GTDB taxonomy): Bacteria > Bacteroidota > Bacteroidia > Chitinophagales > Saprospiraceae > CALLVY01. The sequence continues at coordinate 18,850 of CALLVY010000017.1, read as the reverse complement.
ACCACCTTCATAAAGATGCCCCTTTCCTGCCCGCAATGGATAATTAGCCGTCGCTAATTTCCGAACCCGCTCGCCATCATTGGACAAGCCTCCGTGATCAGAAGAAAAAACAATAATCGTATTGTCTGCAATTCCCAACTCTTCCAGAAGCTTTAATAATCTTCCAACATTTTCATCTACATTTTCTACCATCCCGGCATAAGCAGCATTGTCTTGTCGCATTTTTCGACGTCCGGTTCCTTCAGGAATATACGCTGGTGTAGCACCATAATCATAAGCTGCAATCTGTTTTTTATTTCTCGCCTCATCTTCCGGCTTCGCCTCCAGTGGCGTATGCACCGCATAAAAAGCCAACATGGCAAAGAAAGGTTTTTTCGGATCATTGGCTTTGATAAAATTGATTGTTTGGTCAGTCAATAGATCAGAAACATAATCCCCTTCTTTTCCGGCGGCCTCTACATCTTCCACATATTTATCTTTGTTTGATTTACCTTTCTTAACATTAAATGGATAAAACCGAGACCCTATCCCCCCTGCGGTACCAGCAGCAAAAGAATGATGAAAACCAAATCCTTTTGGTGCATTTTCTTTTCCCCCTAGATGCCACTTCCCAACATAGGAAGTTTGATAGCCTGCATCAACAAATTGGCGTACCAGGTTTTGCTCTGGAGCAATTCCTGCCAAGTGACCATGATCTTCATTGACCGGATAAGTACCAGTTATCAATCCATAACGAGAGGGCGTACAACGTGGATAACTACTATAAGCATTTTCGAAGGTCAGAGAGTTTTTGGCTAGTGCATCAATGTAAGGCGTTTGGTAAATTTCAGATCCGGTAAAACTCAGATCGTGATAACCTAAATCATCGGTATGAATAAAGAGAATATTGGGGGTTTTCTGAGCGTAAGCGAAAAGGCTTCCCAAACAAAAAACTAAGGATAGAAATATTATTTTTTTCATCGAATACAAATCAAAAATTATTAAATCTTTTGCTTTTTTCTTACTACAAAGAACTATTCCATCTCCCCAAACTAAGGTTGTTTATTTTTTGTATTTCCTTCCAAGCGGTTTTGCAATTTCTTTTTCAAATCTACTACTACATTTTGATAAACGGTATGCTCTGCCAGATTTTTAGTTTCATTCGGATCACTTTCGTAATCATATAATTCTACTCCCACGATATTTGTGTCCAGGTATGGCTGATTGCTTCGGTAATTATTATCATGCCATTCGGTATAACGATAACGTTCCGTCCGAAGAGAATAGCCCATCACTGTTTTTTTTCGATGATATTGGCTAAGGGCAAAATCTTGCTCAATAGAAGTTTTCTTTTTCGTATCCAATAGTGGCACTAATGATTTGCCTTGTAATTGGGAAGACATTGGCACGTCGCAAAGATCAAATAGAGTAGGAAAAACATCTATCAACTCAACCGGGTGATTGGACTTCACATTTTGAGCAATTCCAGGTCCTGCAAAAATTAGCGGGATACGAGTAGCTTGTTCAAAATTAGAATGCTTGCACCAAAGGGAATGATCGCCCAGATGAAAACCGTGATCTCCCCAAAGTACAATCGCTGTATTTTTATTCAAGTCCATGGCTTCTACCGCATCGAGTAATTTCCCAATCTGCGCATCAATATAAGAGACACAGGCCATATAGCCGTGAATGAGTTCTCGCTGTTTATCTTCTGGCAATTCATTACCTACACCTAAGTTTCTATCAATGTCTGAAAAAGCACGCAATTCGCCAAAAGAGTGATAAGCAATTCTTGGGGTTCCTTCTGAAAGTCCTCGAAAAGCTGCCAGGTCGATCTTTTCCCGATCATATAAATCCCAATATTTTTTAGGAGCAATAAATGGCAAATGAGGTTTTTGATAGCCTACTGCCAAAAAGAAAGGCTTGCTTCCTTTTTTTAATTCGCCTAAGCGTTTGATTGCTTCTTTGGTATATAACCCATCCTGATAAGCTTCATCCGAAACATCCGCACCTTCTGTACTAGGTTTCAGTTTTTTAAAGACATAAGAACGTTGTCCTCCTTTTCTTTTCTTCCCTTTTTCTTTAGCTTCTTCGATCAATTCTTTCATCGCTGCCTTAGTGGTCGGATCTTGATAATAAGAAAAAGCAGGACTGCCAAAGGCAGGGTCAAAATCACCAGGAAGGATATGAGGAATGCTCCAACTTTTTCCATCGTGTCCAGGGGAAGTAGAACCTTTGTGATATATTTTCCCAATTGCGGTAGTTTCATAACCTTGAGTAATAAGGTACTCCGGCATGGATTGTAAGTCTGGAGCCGATTCTCTAAAGTCGGTGTGTAAATCCCAGACCTTTGTCCGATCAGGAAAAGTACCAGTCATGATACTGGCTCGGGAAGGGCCACAGACCGCTTGTTGAACATGAGCATTTTGAAAGCTAACGCCCATTTTAGCCAATCGATCAAAATTGGGCGTATGCATTTGGTCATAACCATAACTGGCCAACAAAGGCTTTAGATCATCAACGGCGATAAATAATATGTTCTGAGCTTTTTTATTTTGAGCGGGACATTCTGCATTCAGTAACAGAAAGCTCATTAAAAAAAGTAATAAATTTGACAACTTCATTAGAATGATTTTAGTAAAATTTTCTTTCCTCTTTGAATAAAAAAAAGGCGAAAGGTTTAATCAAAAAGAACAATAAAACACATTATTCTGGATTATTAGATTTGCTATTGCTATGTATAATATCCTGCACATTTTCCTGCTCATCAGGTCGAGTAACAATCCGACCAAAATCTTTATCCGATATCTCTCTGAATTCCTGCAATGCTTCATCATTATCATAATGCTGCATCAATTTTTTCAATTCTCCTTTAAGTTCGGTCACTACCTCTTGATAAGCCTCCTCATTGATTCGATTGATCATCTGCTGTGGATCATTTTCCAAGTCGTATAATTCCCATTGATCGATATTATAATAGAAATGGGCCAAAGTATAACGCTCTGTACGGATACCATAATGAGGTTGAACATGGTGCCAAAACGGGAACTCGTAATAATGGTAATACATGGACTGCCGCCAGTTCTTTAATTTTTTTCCATTGAGTAAATTCGCAAAGCTTTTTCCCTGCATGGATTGGGCATTGGGAATGTTAGCCATTTCTAATAAAGTAGGTGCGAAATCTATATTGGCGATAATGTCTTCATTAACAGAACCTGCTTTTATCTGGCTAGGGTACTTTACCATAAATGGCATCCGCAATGATTCTTCATAGATGAATCGTTTATCGAAAAAACCATGATCTCCAAGGTAGAATCCTTGATCAGAAGTCAGTACAATAATTGTATTTTCTGACAGGCCATTTTCATCCAGATAATCCAGCACCCTACCAATGTTATCATCAACGGATTTTACACAAGCCAAATAATCTTTGATATAATTTTGATACCTCCATTTTTTTCCTTCCTCTTCTGTCATTCCATCTGGCTGAACGATCTCTTCATTTTTTGCACCATAAAAATCCCACTTCATTTTTTCTTTTCCCTTCAGTCCTTCCGGACGAGTCATTTTCATATCTCTACGACTAAGGTGTTCCATTGTCATTTCGGTATCTCCTGCAGTCAGTTCCCGGCCTTCATAATTGTCATCAAAAGTAGAAGGATAAGGCATTTCGATATCGTCCCAAAGTTTTTCATATTTTCTATCCGGCTCCCAAGGGCGGTGTGGTGCTTTGTATTGTAAAAGCATCAAAAAAGGTTCTTCTTTTTTTCTACCTTCTTTCAACCATCCAATAGCAGCGTCCGTAGTAAGGTTCGTGGCATATCCGGTTTCTTTTACTTTCTCTCCATTTTCATTATAAACCGGATTCCAATACAAGCCTTGTTGTCCACTGTTGGCGTGAAATTTAAAGACATCAAAACCTACGGGTTCTGAACCCAAATGCCATTTTCCAAATAGACTGGTTTGATAATTATTCTTTTGAAATTCGCGGGGAAAAGTCCACTGCGCTGCGTTAAACTGACCGCCGCTTTCGTTTTTATAAAAGCCATTGAGGTGACTGTAATTTCCAGTGAGGATTGCTGCCCGGCTAGGACCGCAAATGGCATTGGTACACATTACATTTTGAAAAAGCATTCCCTCTCCCGCGATTCGGTCGATATTGGGAGTTGGGGCAATGTCTTTATAAATCCCACCATAAGCACTGATTGCCTGAGTGGTTAGATCATCGGCCATGATGTAAACAATATTGGGCTTTTGTAATTTATTGTTGGCCTTATTGGGAGCTTCGTTAGTAGGCATATTACTACAAGCCAGATAGCTAAAAGCAATGATCATTAACAAGCCAATTGAATGGAAAAAAGTGTCTTTTAAATATTGCATATCTTTAGTCTTTTATGGAAATGTTATTGGATATGTTCAGGGTCGTTTTTTTTAAATCTTTATCTCGCGAAGAAGATCCCGTCATAATGGTAAATGCACCAGCTTCTACTACATAGTTCATTTCAAGATCATAAAAAGCCAGTGATTCAGGGTTGAGGCTAAAGCTTACTTCTTTGCTTTCTCCAGGCTTGAGTGCTACTCGTTGGTATCCTTTGAGTTCTTTAACTGGACGGGTTACGGAACTTACCTGGTCACGAATGTACAATTGGACAATTTCTTCTCCTGATCGCTTCCCGGTATTGGTCACCTTTACGGAAACCTGAACTGTGCTGTTTTCATTAGTTAAATTCCCTGATACTTTTGGGCTAGCATATTCATAACTGGTATAGCTAAGGCCATAACCAAAATGGTAAAGGGGCGTCTTTTTTTCTGTATGGTATTTGTGCTTGTAGGTCGAAGGTTTGTAATTGTAAACCATTTGTAACTGCCCCACACTACGAGGTACCGTCATGGGTAGTTTTCCACTAGGATTTAGCTCTCCGAATAGGACTTCCGCTACCGCTTGTCCACCGAAGCTTCCAGGTTCCCAGGCTTCCAAAATAGCTGCTGCATTTTGTTGTATCCAAGGTTCCGCAATCGGGCTGCCATTGACATAAATTACAATGATTGGTTTTCCATTTGCTTTGATCTTTTTTGCCAACTTCAATTGTTTCCCGGAAAGCTGTAAGGTAGCGCGGTCAATATTTTCTCCGGTCGTTTTATTTTTCCAATCATGTCGAAAGGAATTTTCACCCAAAACCAAAATTGTCAAATCTGCTTTCTTGGCTTTCGCCACTGCTTGTTCTATTGCAGCCTCCTCCATCAATTTGGAGCGTTCGCCGCAGTTGAAATATTCCATTTCAAAACCTTTTTCTTCTCCTAGTTTTTCCAGACCTTCCCAAACCGTGATCAATCGATCTTCTGGTTGAGGGGAAACCCAATCGCCAAGAGTGGTCATATTATTAGCATTCGGGCCAGTAACAAATATTTTTTTCTTTCCTCCGATTTTTAAAGGCAAAATGCCATTGTTTTTTAGCAAAGTCATGGTCTTCCTCGCTGATTCCAAAGCGGTTGCTTGATGGGCTTTGGTAAACACTTGTTGTGGAATAGTTTTAATATCTACAAACGGATTTTCAAAAAGCCCTAAGCGAAATTTTGCTTCTAATATTTTAGCGCAAGCTTCTTCCATTCGCTCTTTAGGCAGGGAGCCATTTTTGACTGCCTCCACGATATGATCTTGAAATTCGGGGCCATGCATATGCATATCCAAACCAGCATTTACCGACAAGCGGGAAGCTTCTTGAAAATTCTCAGCGGTCTTGTGTAAAGTGGCAATACGAGATACATCATTCCAATCACTAACATAAAATCCTTCAAAGCCCCACTGCTCTCGGAGCAAGTCCGTCATCAACCATCTATCCATGTGACAGGGGATTCCATTGACTTCATTATGAGCCGCCATGATGGAAAATAATTTCGCTTCTTTTATGGCTCTTTTATAGGGAGGAAGGAAAATTTCCATCAACGTTCTTTTAGACACATCTGTTGGAGCAGAGTTGAGGCCATTTACCGATTCGCTTCCGGCGATCAGGTGTTTTGCACAAGCGATGACTTTATCCGTTCCTGTAAAATCATCTGTTTGCATTCCTTTGATTTGCTGAACGCCCATATTCCCGACGAGGTAAGGATCTTCGCCAAAAGTCTCTCCGCAACGCCCCCAACGGGGATCTCTCATCACATCAATATTCGGAGTAAAAGCCCAATGCGATCCAGTAGCTCTCATCTCCAAGGCCGTTTCGCGACCGACTTGGTAGGACAATTGATCATCCCAGGTAGCGGCCAAGCTAATCGGAGAAGCATAGATCGTTGATCCTGATACCAATCCATTTCCATGAATGGCATCAATACCAATCAGCAATGGAATTTTCAAACGCGATTGTTGAGCCAATTGCTGCAAGTGATTGGCCTCCTCTGCGGTCACTACATGCAAGAAAGAACCTATCTTGCCTTCGGTAGTCATCTGAGCTACTTCCTTGCTAAAAAGACCAACATAAAAACCTTGTGCATCGCTTTTTTTCATCTCTTCTTCTGTGAGATTTGTCTCTGCTTCTTTCATGTGCTCTAATCCCACATACTGGCACATCTGTGCCACCTTTTCGTCCAAGGTCATTCGGTCCATCAGGTCTTTTACCCGGTCCGCCACTTCGGCATCAGGATTGAGGTAAACCGGACGTTTTATTTCAGGGTCCGTAAAGGCCGCAAAGTTTCCTGCAACCAACACAAAGACAAAACCTATTAGAATTTTTTTAATACTCATTTTGGATCTAATTACTTTTTGAAAATTGTATATTAATAGCCAGGATTTTGATCTAAGCTGGAAACCATTTGATTACCAGATAATTCTGATAAAGGAATGGGTAATAACATATTTTTTGGATCAAGGGGATAGATAAAGTCTTTATCAGAATCAAGGTTGGGTTGATTATTATGAGGCTCTACCACTTCACTAATAAAAGCATCATAACCTCGCCGACGGGTATCAAACCATTCCTGTCCTTCTGCTAACAATTCGTAAAGGCGTTCTTTAAAAATGCGTTGGCGAAATACCTCTTTGCTCATCCCCTCCCAATCTGCGGGTTCTATAGCATCACTCATTCCGTCCCCATCAATGTCTCTGGCTCTGGCCATTACTTGATTGACATACTGATAGGCATTGTCCGGGCCATTGAGTTCATTTTCTATTTCCCCCATCATGAGCAGTACATCGGCGTAGCGCAAAAGAAGAAGATTTCGGGCGGTTGTAATTCCATTGTAGGTGGGATCAAACCATTTGGCAATAACCGCAAATCCCTGGTTGCCCGTTGACTTCGATGGATAGATTTTCTGAACCCCTCCGGTGCTCTTTTCGTAAGAGTCATAAACAAAAGTGGCATCGATTCTAGGGTCGTCAGGATATTGTATAAAGTGTTCATCAAACGTTTCTTTATTAGGTCGGATACGACCGAAAGTAACAACGTTGTCGGGGCTATAAATACTGGAGGCTGGAGTAAAAGACCGTACCATATCAGAGTTTCGAGTTCCTCCGGTATGCGCATATTGTATTTCGAAAATAGATTCTACCGTATTCTCATTACCAAGGATAAAAAGTTCCCCATAAGTCGGAGTCAAAGCATAAGCTCCACTATTGATTACTTCCAATAACTCATCATAAGCTTCACGCCAATAAGAAGCATCGCCATCGTCTTCGCCAGCCAAAGTCATATATAGTTTGGAGAGATACACATTGGCTGCGAGGTTTGCGGGACGCCCAACCGCCGCCTCACCAGGAGTCGGTAGCATCATCTTCGCTTTTTCCAAATCAGCTATTACCAAATTAATCACTTCCTGACGGGAACTTCTCGGCAAATGAATATCATCTAAAGTTGTTGGCATCGTACGTAAGGGAACCCCTCCGAAAAGTCGAAGCATATCCAGATAAACTACTCCCCGAAGAAAATACGCTTCTCCTAATGCCCGACCTTTATTCGCTAATTCAAGCGTCGTGTTTTCCAAATTATTGATCGTGATATTTGCTGTATTAATGGTAGCATACATCTGTGCCCAGAGATCCACAACCCATTTATTACTGGGAGTGGTATTCAAGCCAGCGACATCTTGGTTGATTCTTTGAGAAGAATAAAATTTACCAGACAAAGGCATGGTCAAATTATGCCAAGAGGTGCCATAATATTGCCCGGAAGACAATTGGGAATAGATACCATTGATGGCGGTTTCAACGCCCTCTTCTGTGGAAAACAAAGTCTCTTCGCTGTAAAAAGTAACAGGTTCTTCCAAAAGCGCATCCTTACAAGAAGTCATGCAAAAGAAAACAGCAATAATGGGAAGAAATATTTTATAGGTCGATTTCATGTCTGGTATTTTAGAATTTAGAAAGAGACGTTTAGGCCAAAAGAAACTGCTTTTTGATTGGGGAAAGAATTCCAATCAATCCCCTGCCGGGTAGCGTCGAAGGCGAAACTATTGACCTCCGGATCAAAGCCGGAATAATTGGTAATCAACAGTAAATTTTGACCGGAGACAAAAACACTAGCGGATTCAATACCTCGTACTTTCCCCATAGGAATAGCATAAGTCAAACTGACATAACTCAAGCGAATAAAGCTGCCATCTTCGACCATCCGATCCGTAAAATCACCTTGTAAAGGATAACCCAGTCGGGGGTGTGTAGCATCGGTTTTTCCTTCTCGCCAGGCGCCCAGATAGGCTTCGCTTCTGATGTTATCCGCATTCCCTAAAGCGATTTCTTCCCGCCCTAAATTTCCATTGGCAATATCAATTCCTTGCACCCCATTAAAGAAAAGATCAAGGGTAAATCCTTTGAAGCTAAACTCGGAACTTAAGCCAAAATTAAAATCCGGATTGGGATCACCGATGATGGTCAAATCCACGTCGTTGATATTTCCATCTCCATCCTGATCGACATAAAAAATATCTCCCAACTGTGCTGCCACTCCTTGCACCGCAGGAGCATTATCTAATTCTGCCTGGTTATCAATAATTCCATCGGTTTGATAGCCCCAGAAAACACCGACCGGTTGCCCTTCGATAAAAATATTGGCAGGTACTTTAAAGGCAGATCCACCAGAGACCCTACTTCCTATATAAGCGCTGTAATTTTGAGTTCCAAAAGGAGCTTCTGGTAGTCCCAGATTCCTAATTTCATTTCGATTAAAAGAAATATTACCTGACAAGGTCCATTTAAAATTCCCTTCCAGAATATGAGCAGTCAAACCTAATTCCACACCGCGATTCACCAAATCTCCCTGATTGGTTACGATCGTTGTAAATCCAGCAGAGGGGCCAATATTCAATTCTTGAAGTAGGTCTTCAGTTTGTTTATAATAGACATCGATATTTCCCATAATGCGGTCATTATCAAAACCGAAGTCAATCCCCGCATTGATCTGATTAGTAGTTTCCCAAGTGAGGTTGGTATTTCCTAAATTTTCAGGAACAATAGCTGTTACACCAGCACTATTGCCATCGGAAAGTAAATTAGCGGTAGGTCCAAATCGGTTAAAGGTTTGATAAGCGCGGATGGCTTGGCTACCCGTTCGTCCATAACCAATACGCAATTTGGCTTCACTGATCTTACTGTTGTTTTTTAGGAAAGATTCATTGATGAGTTTCCAGGCAAAAGCAGCAGAAGGGAAAAAAGAATATTTATTACCCGGTGCAAACTTACTGGCTCCGTCGCTACGGAAAGAAGCCGTAAACAAGTATCGGTTTTTTAAAGTATAGTTGACTCTTCCCAAAAAGGAAAGAATACTTTCTGCTCTTTTATCATAGCGCATTGGTTGAAAGACCTGACCAAAACTAATCCCATTGTACCGCAGATCCTGATTGGAGAAATTGGAGGAAGAAAAAGTATTTTGCTCCAATTGAGTTTCATCAAAGACGAATCCAACCGTACCATTGATCCGATTGTGTTTATTTATTTTCTTTTTAAACTGTAATGTATTGTCAATGTTATATCGAATTCGATTGAGCTGGCTAATCCCTGCTTCACCGTTAGACAACCTTCCTCTAAATAAGCGATTACCAAACCACACCTGCCGTTTTTTGCTGCGATAATCTGCTCCAGCTAAAAAGCGATAGGTAAATACTTCTGACAGTTTATAATCTGCAACAATTGAAGCCAGGGCCCGAAACTCATTGGAGTCATCGTCATAATCTGTTATCCAGGCGCGTGGGCCGTCTGCAGCTTCCTCTGTTCCTTCTACCACAACATTACCTTCAAAGCCTAGTAAAGGAGCAGCTTGTTTTAATTGTCTGACCAAGCTGGTATTACTACTTCCGAGATTTTCGGTACCCTTGCTCGCCTTATTATTGGTATAAGTCGTAGAAATACGAGGGGAGATAGTTAGTCTTTTAGTAAGCTGTTGGTTGAATTTTAAAATAAAGTCACCTTGCCTTGCTTGTACTCCGGGGATATAGCCTTTTGCATTCGTATATCCAGCAGCCACAAAAAAATCAGATTTTTCATTTCCTCCACTTACCGATAAACGATGAGACTGGTTGAACGAGGTTTCAAAAATATCATCATACCAATTGACTTTACCTAATCGAGGAATAGAATCTGCATTCGCTTCCATAAAGGTAGAATCCGGTCCAAACTCAGCAATAGAACCATCACCATAAGTATGAAATAAAGGAGAAAATCCCTGGAGTTCCCGGTATTCATTTTGATAGTCAACATAATCTTCTGTGTTGAGAAATTCGACCAGATTCGTAGCCTTACCTATTCTTCCAGTAGCTTTATAATTGAACTTGGCTTTTCCGTCCTTTCCTTTTTTGGTGGTAATTATAATCACACCATTAGCTCCCCTTGAGCCATAAATAGCAGTTGCCGAAGCATCTTTCAAGATTTCTATGCTTTCAATATCTTGTGGATTGATCCCACTCAATCCGCTTTGCGGGGAGAGATAAGAACTTCCCCCCGTCAAAGGGTCCGCTGCATCTTCGGTAGCAGAACTAACGATGATTCCGTCGATAACATAAAGTGGTTCGTTGTCTCCTCTTAGACTATTTGCTCCGCGAATCCGAATCGTATTGGGAGATAAAAGTTCATTTCCATTAGATTGTATATAGACCCCTGAAGCTCGGCCTTGTAGATATTGCTGAAAATTATCGTATTGAACGACTTCTTTGTCTTTCGGTTTAACAGAGCTTATTGCTCCGGTGACATCACTTTTCTTTACCGCACCATAACCAATCACAACGACTTCCTCCAGCAATTGGCCGGAAGAAAGAGCGATATTCATTTCGGTAGCACCATTAATTGAAAAACGTTGATTTTCATACCCTGTGTAGCTAACCTCAATCTCCTGAGCACCCTCTGGTAATTTCAATGAATATTTCCCTTCGACATCAGTCGCGGTTCCCATATTGCTTTCCGGTACGATGACATTGGCTCCGATTAGGGCTTCTCCCGTCTCTTTATCCGTAACCGTTCCACTTATCGTAGTTTGGCTATAGGCCGAAAGGAAAGAGAGTAAAAAAAAGCAAAACAACAAGAACTTAGTTTTTTTCATGGTTATCATTTTTGAAACAGTTCAAAGAAAGGTCAATCCCTATAAAATAGAGGTTAATTATTATCACAAATGGTTCGGAAATCGTCAAAGCGAAGATATCTCGGCGAAAAAGAGGGGAAAAAGAATAAAATTCTGAAAAAAAGCTAGTCTTGATCAGATTGTAAGCTTTTCATAAAAGAAGTGGGAGATTGGCCAAATAGCTTTTTAAAGGAAGTACTGAAGTATTTGGGATTGGCAAAACCAGCTAAATAAGCGACTTCTTTGACATTAATATCTCCTTCTAACAGGAGCTTACGAGCATATTTAAGTCGGGTGTGAATGATGAAGTTCTGAGGAGAAAGATCCACCATATTTTTTAATTTCATGTAAAGCGCCGTCCTACTCATTCCTACATGACGACATAGGTCGTGGACAGACAAACCTTCCTCTTTGATTTTTTCGAGGACAAAATTTTCCAAATTACTGATAAAGCCAGCGTCTCTTTCGTTGCGAAATTTTTCGGCATTATCAATATCTACTTGATGGAGATACCTTTCCCGGAGGTTTTTTTGCCAGGCCAGAGTACTCACGATTTTCGCTAATAAAAAATCAAAATCAATGGGTTTCTCCATATAAGCCGTAATCCCACTTTCGATACTCTCAATTTTGTGGGTCGAATTATTGAGTACAGTCATCATAAAAATCGGGATGTGGTTTAAGTTAATGTCTTTTTGCAATGCTTGACTCATAGCCATTCCATCCATTTCTGGCATAATGAGATCGGTGATGATTAGGTCAGGAAAAACCTCTCCCACCGCATCTAGTCCTTTCTGTCCATTTTCCGCTTCATAAACTTGAAAATAAGTCCCAATTCTTTCTACTAATATAGATCTCAATTCATCATTGTCTTCTACAATCAATATTTTGGCATCACTGAATTCTGCCATTTTGGTATTTTCAGGAAGTTCTGTTTTGGTTTCACTTTCGCTTATTAAAGCTGATTCGTTGTAATGAGCTTCTTGGTCTTTCAAATTAACAGTAAAAGTGGTTCCTTCGTTTTCAACACTATTAAACTCAATACTTCCCTTATCTCTCTCCACCAGGCTTTTAACAATCATCAGTCCCAGACCAGTCCCCGGCATTTGACTATTGATGGCATTCCTTCCGCGATAATATCTTTTCAAAATAAATTTTTGTTGATCGCCTGGAATACCAATCCCATTATCAACGACAGATAATTTTAAATCTGTCTTTTTTCCATTTTTTAAAACGACTTCAATGTTTCCATTTTCTTTTGAATACTTGACCGCATTAGATAAAAGGTTGAATAAAATTTTATCAAAAATATCCTTATCATAATAAAACACTTCTTTCTCCCACAAAGAATTAACCTGAATGGAAACACTTGATTTTTCCAACAATGGTTTAAAACTATTAATCACCTGCTCCAAATGGGATCGAAGATGTATTTTATTGATTTGATGGGTTTGATATCGTCCTGAGGTGACTTTATGAAAATTCAATAACTGATCGAATAAGGTATTTAGGCGAGAAATCGTTGTCTTGATTTTTTTGTTAGAACTCTCTTGATCATTGGTAGATTTAGGTGCCGTTTCAAGTGTAGACAATAATATAGAAAGCGGAGTTTTTAACTCATGCGTAATATTATTAAAAAAAGCGATTTGCTCCTCTGCATTGCGCTTATTAATAAATACTCCCGCCAGATAGATGACGCCTAAAACCATCGCAATTCCCAATAGAAAATATAAAACATAAGCAAGCGTACTAGCCCACCAAGGTGGTGCGATTTCGATTTTCAACGCTCGGGCAGGACTCCAGACTCCATCCCGGTTAGTCGCTTTAATCTTAAATAAATATTCTCCGGGAGATAAATTGGCAAAATTGATTTGTCGTTCTGTATTAGGGGCGCTCCAGCGATCTGTCATTCCTTCCATTTTCCAACTGTAGCGTACTTTTTCGGGTGCACTATTCAGGATTCCGACAAACTTAATACTCAAAGTATTCTGATCGTATCGGAGTGCGATTTCATCCAGTGAATGAATCGATTGAGGAAGAACATTTTGGCCATTGGTATTTTCCTGATCAAAAACCTTAAACTCTTCCAGAACAACTTTGGGAACTTCTTCTTGTTTACCAATATCTAAGGGATTAAAAAAAGTGAGGCCATCTACTCCGCCAAAGATCATTTCTCCTGTTGACAATTTGGTAAAACTCCCATAATTATATTCGGAACTTATCAGACCATCTCCCTTATTGTATTCCATGATCGTCGTGTCTTTTTCCGTCATGGTAATGTTCACTAAGCCACGGGTTGTACTCGCCCATAAGCTATTCGGATTTTCATAAAGGATCCCTTGAACAACATTAGAAGTCAGACCATTTTTCCGATTGATCGTTCGAACACTTTCATCGCTCGGATCGAAAAAAACCAAGCCTCCCCCATTAGTCCCGATAGTCAACACACCATTTCGATCTTCATGAATACAACTAACTGTTGAGTAATCCAATCCATTCTGCCCAGATCGTAGCGCCTCCAGTTCTATTAATTGTTCGTCTTTTATTTGCTGCACACCATTTCTTCCAACTATCAAGACACTACCATCTCTGGCTTCTTGAATCATTCTGATTTGACTCGTAGGATAGGTACTTACCGTTCCATCCTTGGCAATTCGATGCAAGGAGCCATCGATTCCACCTAGCCAACAATTCCCTTTGGAGTCAACCAATACCGCATAAATCTTTGATAAACCAATAGGGACATCTGCGGCCTTATTCGAGCTATACTGTTGAACAGAAAAATCTTGCTTATTGACTTTAAAAGCACCATTACCGAAAGTCGTCACCCAAACATAAGCACCATCTTCTTCCAAATCCAAAATAATATCGGGGGTATTGGATGGAGACTTTAGAGAAGAAAGATGTTTCCACTGATTGTCCTTCCGATTCCAAATACTGATCCCTGCTTTAGTTCCAAACCAGATTCTCCCTTCCTGATCTTCCAGAATAGAACGAGTGAAATTGTGAGTGATGCTATTAGAATTATTAAGTTGATGAGAAATATAATGGAAATAATCATTGGCAAGACGGAGTCGATTTACACCACCACCGTAAGTAGCAATCCAAAGAATATTTTCAATGCCTAAAAACAAATCATAAATCCCATTACTATTAATAGAGTTGGTATTGTTTACATCATTGGTAAAAGCAGAAAGAAATTGGTATTCCTCGTTGAGGTAAAGGAGTCCGGCTCCATCAGTTGCGAGATAAATATTACCATTTTCATCTGGAGTTATTTGTTTGATTGGTGCATTCCTTTGGGCAGTAGCCATCAAAGGGATTTCTTCCAATTGGGAAAAATTGAGGTCACTTTTAAACAACCCATTTTTCATTGTTCCCAAGAGCAAATGATCTTTTGCCAAATACAGGCTGCTAATACTTAGTGGGCTTTTATCATTTTGGAAAACAACCGGCTTGATCGTATTGCTTTCTGGAGCTACAGAAAACAAACCTTGTCCGGTACCGATAAGATAAGGTTGATGATCCACACAAATACTGAGTACATTTACATCTTCAGCTACTTGTATTAGCTTTTTTTCCTCTCCCTCTTTAAAAGCATCATACTTCCAAAGCCCATTATAAGCTCCTATCCAGATATTTTGTTGCTCATCTTCTACAATTACTTCAACTAGCTTTGGGGTTCTATCTTTTGTGGTAGGAATGTATTCAAAAACATTTTGCAAGGCATTGTACTTACACAATCCTTTTTCGGTACCAATCCAAATTTGATTTTGAGAATCAATGAATAATGCAGAAATTCGGTTGGTCACCTCTCCTGGTAAACCTTGGTAGCGATTATATAAAAAAGTTTCTACAGAATTAAACCGCACCACTCCTTCCTCTGTACCTGCCCATATATTACCAAAACTATCTTGGCTAATACAATAAACAATACTCTGGAAATCGCCATCCTCAGCGACCACCCGAACAAATTTCTTTTCCTCCTGCGACCAAAGTGACAAACTGTTAGCAAATAAGAAGGCGAAAGAAAGCAATAAGAATTTTAAAACCCGAACGTACATTATTTTCTATTATGTAGTACTAATGTACAAACTTTCCCGTAGTTTTCTTTATTCTTTAAAAGTAGTCTTAGGTAATATTGGCCGCTATTTTGACAATAAAATATCTCCTTTAATCAATTCTGTACGGCCGTCTTTCATTTTTATCTCAGCAAAGTAAACGAATACTGCCGGATTCATCAGCTTACCTCGGAAATTTCCGTCCCAACCAGCCTCAGGGTCATTAGGTATGATATTATTTTGTATGAAAATTAACTCTCCCCAACGATCAAATATTTGCATCGTTTCTATTTCTTCTACTCCTTCTCCAGAATAAATCATAAACAAATCATTAGCACCATCTCCATTTGGGGAAAAAATAGTTGGAACAAATACATCTAACTGACGATCAACAAATATATCTATTCGAGCCTCCGCCTGACAACCATTGGTATCTACAACGGTCAATTCATAATTGATGGAAAAAGTCGGATTAGCTAGAGGGTCCAAACAATCGCTACAACTCAAGCTATCAATTGGTGTCCACCATAAAGTATCCATACGAGCAGAGCTAATATTGGTTTGTGTTTGAATCTGATAACTTTCTCCCAAAGCAATTTTCACACTTGATTCCAAGGCCAATACTATTGGACTTGCATCCAGAATCGAAAACGATTCTTCGTGCTCACATCCGGTTACATCCTGAACAATTAGATTATAGTTCCCAGCACCTAAATTAGTAAACTGATTAAAATCGGTAAAAGAATTGCCCCCGTCAATAGAAAAAACATAAGGTGCTTCACCACCAATCACATTTTCAATAAGCACAGTCGCGTCACTTTCTCCAGCACAAGTAATCGGGTCAATTTGAATCTGCGGAGCAGGAGTCTCCGGCCCTAAAACTTCCACCGAATCCAAAGTACTACATCCATTGTCTGTGTTGGTAACATTCAAATAATAAATGCCTTTATTATTGACAAGCGGGTTAAAAGTATTTGCTCCGTTGAGGACTCCTGAAACAGGGGTCCAGTTCAAAGAAACATTGACTACATCTGTAGTACCATTCAAGGTCGTTTCTAAAGTTTCACAATCTAACCTCTCCTCCGTTCCTGCATCAACCAGCGGCAAGGTAATATCCCCAAGAAGTTCGATGCATTCCACATTAGTACAACCATTAACCGGGTCGATTGCCGTCAGGCAATACCATCCCGGACTTGTACTTGCCAGGACTAAAGAAGTAGCACCTGCAATAGGCAACGTATCTAATCCAGCTACCTGTGCCCATTGGTATTCAACAGTACTTGGATTCGCAAGTCCTGAATCGGTAGCATCAAGGATTATCGTATCATTGGTACAGGTAAGTAGTGTTGGTTGTTCAAAAATAATCAATGGATAATCAATGCTGCTTCCAACTATAAATTCGGCACTATCCAAGCATTCACTAAGCGTATCAATAACCGTAAGCGTATACATTCCTGGTTCAGAAACTTCTATGCTAGGGCTATAAATTATATCGCTATCACTTTCCCAAATGTAAATGCCGTTTAAACCGATAGTCGAACTTGTTCCCGAAAGGGTAATCGAACTTACAGTACAGCTTAGAGAATTTACTTGTGGATCCGCTAAGATCACAGCCTCCAAAGTATCTCGTCCATCGATCACGGTTACAATAGATGGAGGAGAAATACAGGAACCATTATTTGATACGACTAGCTGATAGACCCCAGGTACACACACCGTTGGATTCGCTATATCTGTTATCATCCCCGGATCAGGTCCGATCCAACTATAAGTTACATCGGTCACATTAGAGGATCCTTGTAGCATTACACATTCTTCCTTACAAGTAATCCATCTATCCATACCAGCATTCGCTAAAGGAACAGAATCATCGTAGATTACCTCTGTCTCTGTAGAATCAAAACAACCATTAGCATTAGTAGCAATCAGCTGATATATACCCGCTACATTCACCATCGGGTTCTGTAAATTGGAAGTATAACCACCGGGGCCGTTCCATAGATACATATCAATATCAGAACCACTCGCCTCTAAAGTTACGATCGTATCTTCGCAAGAAAGCAATTGGGGCATTCCTGCATCAGCAACAGGAGCTGTCAATAATCCAGGAATAGCTTGACTAGTATAGGTACAACCAATATTGTCTGTGATGGTCAGTGACACACCTCCTGCCCCATTCACTTCTTGGATCGTAAAATTGTTTACTGAATTTTCAATCACGAGCAAAGCGCCAGCATCAATCTGATAAGGTGCAGTACCACCACTGATATCAATGATCAAATCGTAAGCACTTAGCTCGTTGGAACAAACCTCACTTCCCACATTAAAATCAATTGCTGGATTCTCACTTAGCGTCACTGGAATTCGATCACTAACACAATTATTGGCCAGTTCGGTAGTCTCTGCATAAAAAGTCCCTACACTTAAAGGAATAAAACTAGCCCCTGTTTCCAGTACAACACCTCCCGAAGAACTATCATACCAATTGATCTCAAAGCCAATACCAGGAGCATCTACAGAAAGAGCTACAGGATTTTCTCCAAAGCATATAATTGCATTAACAGGATTTGTTGGAATAGGTACGTTAGGGCAATCACAACTTTGCGGAGTCGTCGTCAAGGTCGTTGTACAACTGGCATCATCTGTTAGCTCTACTATTACACCTGTGCCACTTGTAATATTTTCTATCGTATAATTTCCGCCACCATTGTCGACTACTGTCAAGCCGCCAGCTACAACACTACTATAAACACCACTTCCACCGCTTACCAAAACTTCTAAATCATATGTCAATAAATCCATCGCACAAGTGTAGTCCAATTGACTGATGAGTAAGGCTGGATTTTCTGACAAGACTACCATCACCGGAATACTTTCGCAATCACTTGATAATTCTTCAATCATCACTAAATAAGTTCCAGGGCCAGCAGGAGTATAAGGATTATTATTGCTTAAAAATGTACTGCCTAAATACCAATTCACCTGATAGCCTACTCCCGGATCAGTTACAGACAAAGCACTTGGCGAATCACCAAAACAATAGGTCTGATCTTGAGCACCACTTGCTGGGGGGATTACTGGGCAATCACAATTTTGTGGAGTTGTCGTTAAGCTCGTTGTACAACCTGCGTCATCGGTTAGTTCTACGATTACGCCTGTGCCGCTTGCAATATTTTCTATTGTATAATTGCCACCGCCATTGTCTACTACCGTCAAGCCGCCAGCTACTACGCTGGTATAAATTCCGCTTCCGCCGCTTACTAATATTTCTAAATCATAAGT
>CALLVY010000016.1 GCA_938015925.1 uncultured Saprospiraceae bacterium | reverse complement strand
TTGAGCTCTGGAAACCTCACCTATCATTTTCCGAAGAAAGCGGATTTGATGAATACCGTATACGATTATTTTGTCTCCAAAGTAACAGAGATTTCTGATCCTCAGAATGGAGAATTAGACTTACTTGAAATGGATCGCA
The DNA here is from genome assembly GCA_938015925.1 of uncultured Saprospiraceae bacterium. Classification (GTDB taxonomy): domain Bacteria; phylum Bacteroidota; class Bacteroidia; order Chitinophagales; family Saprospiraceae; genus CALLVY01. The sequence goes on along the minus strand of CALLVY010000016.1, from coordinate 5,954 downwards.
GGATCCGTCAGTTCTATCATTTCCAACAAGATTTTCGATTTTTTTATGTGGACTTATTGGAGATAGAACGAGCCTTTCCCAATATTGCCAAAAAACATTATCAGCATATTGACAATCAGATTAATGGCATCCACAAAATGCTGCACTATAATGTAGGTCAACAATACTTACAATCTTACGAAGCGGATTACGACTATCAATACCTTGCTCGCCAAATATGGATGACCACTGTTTTTTGGCAAACACAATTATTAGTACAAGGAAAAACAAGTACAGAGGAGGACCTTTCCAAGGCAGTGTGGATGCTTATTCGACCTCACTTTACACCGGCTGGAAAAAATTTATTTACCGCTTATACGAAACAGTTAAAATCTAATACGCTATGATTTTTGGCATTGAGAATTTCGAAACCTATGCTGTCATCGGCATTTTATTTTTCTTCGGTTTTTTGGAAGCCCTTGGTGGTTTGTACAGCCATAGTGATCGGACCAAGGATGACTGGATGTTGGAGGTCTGGAGTTTTTTCCAATTGTCGCTTTTCATCAAACCAGGAATTGTTTTATTTATCTTGCTGATCGGAACGAGTCTTTTTCCTTCCGTCCATTATCTCTGGCAAGATTGGAGTTTGTGGTTGGCGCTTCCTTTTTATATTTTCATTGATGACTTATTGCAATATTGGTATCACCGCAAAGCACATGAATGGCCTTGGCTTTGGAAATTGCATCGTCCACATCATGCTGCAGAAGAACTCGGGGTTTTTACTGCTTACAGAAATGCAGCTTTGTATTATGTTTTGATGCCTAATATTTGGTGGATTGGTTTGATGACTTTTATGGGCCTAGGTCATGCCATAGTGATCGGTTTGATTTTCAAACAATTGGTCGTCATCGGAGCGCATAGCGAAATTCGCTGGGATCGTTTTTTGTATAACAATAAATGGCTGCATCCTTTGGCCTGGATTGTGGAGCGAACCATTTCTACTCCAGCTACTCATTTTGCGCATCATGGAAAAAGTGCTCGCGATGGCATTAGTGATCCTAATGGTAATTTTAGCAATACCTTTTTCTTTTGGGATTTGATGTTTGGAACGGCGATGATAAGTCGACAATATCCTTTGGAATATGGTTTGGAAAATGATCCTAAGGATTCGTGGGTCGCACATATGTATTATCCTTTTGTAAAATCAGCTAAAGCGGGAAGTCAAATTGGAAAAGATTACGAACGAGTCGATACGACGCAAAATGTACCTATCACTCTAGAATTAGAAGCGGGAAAATATTTGTACTGTCAATGTGGCTTTAGTAAAAATCAACCTTTCTGTGATGGTTCGCATCATGGAACCGGGCAGAAGCCTTTGCTTTTTGAGGTAAAGAAAAAATCTAAGCTGCGGCTTTGTCGATGTAAGAAGACTCAGAACGGTCCTTTCTGTGATGAATCTCATTTGACTATTTCTAAATAATTTTGCAAGTTTGTTGCTACTAAAAGGTGCGATCGTTCTGCGGTCGCACCTTTTTTTCGAAGCCTCCTAATCCACCTGGGAAAAAATTATTTTACCCATTCCTCTACCCACCTTTCCAACAAAAGAACCGTAATAACAAATAAGAAAGTTGTTCGCAAACGATTCCTTTCCTTATCAGATCAAGGAAAGGGAAATTGGTTTCTTTAAAAAAATTAGTACCGCTATTTGCAACCAAATTGTGCGGCGTCTGTTTTTTTTAGGAGCAGCAGATTTTATTTATTAACGTTATTAAAAAAATAACCTTATGAAATTATTCCAATTACTTACGCTCTCTTTTTGTCTCTTCTTTTTTGCACAATGCAAAAATGCCGAAGAGGATTCCCGATCCATCGTTGAACTTTGTAAGAATGATCCAATCATTGATTTTAGCATTAATACTGGTAAAGAGCTTATCCTAAAATTTCCAGCCTGCTTTGAGTTGAACGTCCTACAAGGTATTGACACGTATATTGGCTACCTCAATTCGACCAGTGAGGGCATCGAAATTTTCTATGACATTGGTGTCTTGGCTGGAGAAAGTGTCTCTGAGAACAGTCCAAACCAGGTAGAAGTCCAGGGAAATTTTGAAATCTTCCGGTATCATATCCAAGACAATGCCCTAACCTTCACATTCCCTAATGCAGGTCCAGCCAACTTTCGAACCGAACAAATAGAACATCAAGATGACTTGATTGAATTATTCAAATCCTTGCAGATCAATTAGTATTGATTGAAATTTAGATCGACCTCAAGAAGAGAATAAGTAGTAAGCAAAATCAAATAAACCCAAAGCTATTAAAACATGAGAACGACATTAATCCAAATTTGTATTTTTGCTAGCTGCTTATTCTTTTGTAGTTGCGATCCAGTTTATAATGTTGATTATATTATTGATAATCAAACGGATCAAAATATTAGGATCACCAAAAAATACATCACTGAAACAGAAAAGGCGACAAGTAGCATCAGCACACAAACAAGATTGATTTTCCATACCGATTGGGGGATTGGAAATACGACAAAAAAATATTTAGAAAACCTCAATGCGCTTCCTTTTGACAGCCTAATTATTCTTAATCATCTTGGGAAACCTCTTGACAAAGATGCATTCGATGTTTCCAACTGGACCAAAATCATCCCAGAAAAAGATGGAGACATTGGCAGCATTACGCTAAGCGTCAGAAAGGAGGATTTTAAATAGACAAGGACGAGGAATATTTTTTTCCATACCAATAACAAACAGGCCCAAGCAGGCCATATACAAAACCGGGAGAGCCAAAATTGATACCTATCTGCAAAAAGGAAAGTAGGATGGAAAAAATGCCGACTCCAATAAAAATGCAGAAATATTTTGAAAAATAATTAAGCACGGCTTTCGTATTCCTAATCGTTTCTTTTCCAGCAGCATACCAATACATCAGTGCAACCAGGCTAAAGATTAAGACAAAGCCAAGACCGTAAATCATAAACAGAGAGGCCAATTGATCAAAGCTATTTAAAGTCCCTTTTCCGGTCACAAGGTTGGCAATAAATTTCATGGGATAAACATAGAAGAGCACGACAAACAACAAGACCATATTCAGCGCGATTAGCGTATTGTCAATCTGTTGGATGCGACGAAAGAAATTATAGTGCACCTTCCAAATCAAAACCAAAGCTAGAAAACTGAGCGCAAAACTTACAAAGCCACTCATCAATTCCAGGAGTCCATCATAGTTATCCGGAATTTCAAAAGAGACCACAATCAAAGTAGCCGCAAAGCCAAATACGGCATCACTAAATGCTTCTAATCTTTCTTGAGAATGGATCATGCTTTATTGATTGGTTTTTCTTTGAGTTGTCGCAGATGATAGGTAATGAGAATGGTAATCAATATTGCAAAAGGAAGGGAGATTAAAAAACTATTGAAAATTTGCATTTCCTTGCTCATTCCTGCGGTCACCATTTCTCGCATATAGTATTCGGTCGCACCTGCTGCCCACAGCCCTAGCGAAGCGCCGATCATCCTATGATATGTTTATTCAATGCTTTAGGACCTCTTTTCTTTCTAAACATTGGGATAAAACCATAAGCCAAAAAAAAATAAAGAAACTGGAATTAGAAAATGAAAAGGCCCTACCCGACCATTATTAAAATCATAAATCAATAAAGCCGTTAGATTGACTAAGACCAAAAAAATAGAAAAAAGATAGCCTACTCGCTTATGAAAACGAGTACCTTTCTTTGCGATCAATAAATAAGCACCAGTAATCAAACCAATCAAGGATGAAATAAAATGAATGCTACCTTGAGGCGAATGAATCCAATTGGTAATTTCAAACATAATGGCTTTTTGAGTCTTATTGATTTTCCGCACAAAATGGAATCAACTAACTCCCTTTACGACAGTGGTAAATATATTCCGTAGGAAAGTTCTTCAGCTTTTTCATTTCACATTCTTCAAAGACCATTTGGAATTTCTTGAAGTTGGATTTGGTATAAAGTACTTGACTATAGTAGGAATCCTTTACTAAAAGATCATAAGAATCCTGAATGATCCCAAGTCCTTTTTCTTTGGAAAAAAAAGAGAAAGGGATAGAAGCAATTACGGAATGTACTTCTTCCTTAATGTGGTCTTTCACTTTTTCGGCACCGTCATGGATAATGATCAGGCGATCATCTTGAATCGTTTTTTTGACATGTTCACAAAATTCTTTTTTCACCTCAAAAGCATAAAGCTTGGAGCTAGGAGAAATATGATTTAGAATTTCGCGAGTAATATTGCCATGCCCCATTCCATACTCCACAATGATCTGATTTTCTCCTTTAGGCAGGTATCTACAGATTTCTATTTCTACTTTGCGACTGGTCTCCGTCAGTGCTCCGGTAACCAATACATTTTTGGTAAACTGTAATGCTGTTTTGATTTTTTGCTTCATCATGTGTATTCTTTTTTCCTAGTATGCTGAAAAATTCTTAGCTGTTTTCTAATAAAGACTTAGTAAATTTAAACAAATCTACTCGAAACCTAGCTTTCTTAAAAGTAATATTCCGCAGTAGTAGTTCCTCTTAAAAAACTACTTTTAACACAAAAAAAACTTTTTCAAGACCCCAAAAGCGCTAAAAACCCTTTAAAAACCTAGCTTTTTCATGATTTGGGCTATAAAATGTGACCTTTTCCATCTTTTGTCGTATAAACTAGGTAAGACATTTAGTTTTGGTTGTAATTATCCTATCCATTTTTTTATTTCGGGTTCCAATCCCATCTTCAGATAGCGTTTTCCAATTATATTTTACGAGTTATAATACTTGAGTTTTAAGCTCAGGTTATTTTCATTTTTGAATCAAGGTACTTTTAGGTACTTGTGATTCGAAGGTCTCTAGATAGTTTAAATACTATACGAAGGCCTTTACTTAAATTTTTTATCATGAATAAACAAGTAAAACTTAAAGCGAAGGAAACGGCAGCAACCAACTCCGATTTCTACAATCTATTCCGGCCCATTGCGCCAAGCATAGATATCATTGGTAAAGTCGCACAAATCATTAGCGGACTTACCGAAGCCATAACGATCTGGTACATCACACAAAGTGAGATGGCAGGTAGTTCAAAATTTGTATCCATCCTCGTATCTATCGTAGCCATGATTTTGGTGGTAGCCATTTTGGAATTGGGTGGACGAAAATTCCTACAAGTGCTCACGAGAGCGTTGGTTTGGAAGCGATTAAAAAACGCTTGGTACATTGGGCTTTTTGCCATTGTAACAGCCATCACCATCGGCATCGGCGTCCTTTCTTTTCGTTTATCGACGAATGGAATCAATCATGCTTTTGTATCTAGTGTACCGGTAGGTACCACCTTTGATGCCAGTGCATTGCGAGCCGAATACAAGGAGCAAGTCAAAGATATCTCTAGCCGTTTCAGCAGTGATTTCCAATTGATCAAAGACAACCATGCAGAAGTCATCGACGGGGCACATGCCCAATACGATGCTCGCATCAGTACCGCCTCTTTGAAGGTAAAAGAATACGACCGAAAGTATGCGCAAGGACTAAAATGGGCCAAAAGCCAAGGCGATAAATATCGCAAAAAAGTAGCGCAACTTGAAACGGAAAAAGCAAATGCCATTGCTGGATTTCAAAGTGCTTATTCTAAAAAGCTAGATGCTTGGCAAAGTAAAAAAGACCGAGCCATCGAAGCGGAAAAAGCAAGTTTGCATAGATCCGTTGCCAAAGGAGAATTGGCCATGAACGCTGTTCAGGATTCTCATTCCAAGAATGCTAATTTTTGGGGCGGCCTCTTTTCTTTCTTTGTCGGATTCAGTGTGATCCTCGCTTTTATCTGTATCATCAGTACGGAAGTGTATCGCAGAGGTTCAGGAATTGAAGTGGCTTATCGAGAGGAAGAAACAGATCTTCCAATTGCTACGATTTTCTGGAAAGGCCTGACGGGTCGAGTGGATGCTTTTTTCCGAGG
>CALLVY010000015.1 GCA_938015925.1 uncultured Saprospiraceae bacterium | reverse complement strand
GGCCGCTTTCTCCCAGTGCCACGATCAGTATTTATACTTGTGCACCAGGAGATGAATTGTATTCCGTTTTTGGCCATACAGCTATTCGGATTAAAGATCCCGTACAAGCATTGGATCAAGTGTATAATTATGGCATCTTTGATTTTGACACGCCTAATTTTTATATAAAATTTATTCGAGGACAGTTGCCTTACAAATTGGGAGAGAGCAAGCCAAGTATTTTTTTACGAGAGTATAAACATTATAAAAGAGGCGTAACAGAAAACATCGTATTGCTCGAACCCTCCGAGAAACAGGCCGTAGCAGATTTTTTAGTAAATAATTACAAACCAGAAAATCGTTATTATGCTTACGATTTTTTTTATGATAATTGCGCCAGTCGAATTGTAGATGTAGTCGATACGGTTTTGACGCCACGGGTCAATTGGGATGCGCAGCCACCCTCAAAAGTAAGTTTCCGGGATCTACTCGATCCTTACCTCGAACAAAAACCTTGGGCCGACCTGGGTATTGATCTTATCCTGGGATTAAATTCTGATGCAAAAGCCACTTTCCGACAGCAGATGTATTTGCCGGATTTCATCCTTACTAATTTCAAACAATTGCGAGTAGATCGCGATAGTGTCCAAGCTCCGTTGATTGGACCAACCGTCGATGTCTTATCTTTTGAAACATCAGAAATAATCATTCCCTGGTGGCAAAAACCAGCTCCTTTATTTTGGGTACTTTGCCTTTTGGTGGCGCTGGGAACTTACTTTTTGCGGCCAGGACATTTTTTCCACCGACTCGATTGGCTATGGTTTGGTTTGGCGGGAATAGCGGGAGCGCTTTTTCTTTTTATGTGGCTGGGAACCGATCATGAGGCCTGCTATCGCAACCTCAATATGCTTTGGGCCAATCCTCTTTATCTACTGATTTTACCCGCATTAGCCAAACGGCTTCCAAAATCCTGGGAAAGAATATTGCTGCTAATCTTTGCAGTTTTCAATCTTTGTGTAATTTTAGGCATCAAGTGGTTGCCACAGGATTTGAATATTGCGGTAATTCCACTCGCTCTTTTGTTATTGATTCGGATTATTTATCGTTTATACCCGAAGAAAATAAACCGAGCCTAAACCTACTTATAGCACATGGCAAAATATCGCTGCGAATTTGATTCTCCTCAAAACTATTTACAATCTGATGATTTTTATCTTCAGGGCTGTAATCCTGGTTTGCTGCGTTTTGTATTGGGTTATATGAAGGAAAAGGAAGAAGAATTGACAGAAATCTACGTCAGTCTTCCCATCTACAATAATCCTTTTTTGCATCATGCATTTGAAAAATTAGCAGAACGCGGCGTAAAGGTGACCATCATCGCTCGACCAATCGACAGCTACAGAAATACCAATCCCAACTGGATCATTGATTTAGCCGATCGCGAGGGCGCTTTCGATACTGCAAAAACACCTTATCAACTTGCTCGTTCCTTTTTCGCTGCTGCTTATCAAAAACCCAAAGAAAATTTTAATTTAAAAGTATTCCCTCACCTTTCTATCAAAAACCACGAAGGCAATCCATTCGCAAAAGGACAACAACCTTATTCCCTGGAAGTGACTGCTTTTTTGTTTTTGTTTCGTCAAGGTGGGTCGGTCGCTTTTAGTTCTTCTGATCTCCACTGCGGTGATGCGGTACAAGAAGGACATATGCTTTTGGATGAAAATGATTGGACTTTACTCAAAAATACCCGTCGTTTTTTTGAAGCATTGTCTGAGCAATCTTTTGCACTCCCTGATTTCAATTTTTCTATCCAATACAATCACCATGAATTTCAGGCATTGCCGCAAACACAAAGATTGCCTGTTTTTTTCCTCGCCCCTTTTTACCTCAACTCGCCTAGCTCCGCAGAAACAGAATTGGTCAAAAGAATTCGCGAAGCGAAGGAGCGCGTTTGGGTACAATCACCGATTATCAATTGCTATGAATATTCAGTCGATGGCCATTTCCATTCTACACTGGAAGATGAGATCATTGATCACTTTGGTTTCTTACGTCCGGTTTTGGAAAGAGCTTCGATTGGCGCAGAAGTACGTTTTCTGACAGGTGCTTATCCCAATGGCGGACCGGGGATTGCTCCGATAAAAGAAACAGAGACTTTTACAGAATTTCGCCGCATTGCCAAAGCCACCGCCAATAATCGCCTGGCGACCAGTCCCAATATTGGCAGCAGCTTTTTGATCCTCGATGATTGCTTGATTTTATCGAGCACGCCCTTTCGGTCAGATATTTTTGTTTATCTGGATCAGGTAAGGATTCAAGGATTTACAGAAGCGGAGACGGAGGGATATACGGGAATTTTTAGTACGACCAGTTTATTTTGGTTGGTGGAGGATCCGGAGATCGTGGCGACTTATCGAAGGCATTTTGAGCACCTTTGGGGGACGGCGCATTTGCGGTAAACAAACGATTTCTTCTTCCTTGACCTCCTTAGCCAAGATCTTTTTTGCAAAAAATTACTTTTCTCCAGTAATTACCAACTCTTTTTCTTTTCCCCTCGTTGTTATCAATACCCTTTCCCTTGTAAAGCAACAAAGTAGAATAAAAAAATCTACCTATGAATAAATGGATAGCCATCAGCAAATATATTTTATTTACCAGTATTATAGGATACTCTTTTTTTAGCTGTAGTAATCCTAAACGAATTTCACAGCCTAATGAACTGCTCAAAATATATCCAATTGGTAAAAATGGACTTTGGGGTTATGCAGATAAAAATGGGGAAGTGGTCATCGATTACCAATTTGAAGCAGTTAACTTTTTTTGTGCAGGATTGGCTGGTGCAAAAAAAGAGGGAAAGTATGGATTTATCAATCGTTTGGGAGCATATGAAATCAAACCCCAATTTGATAGTGTCGATATTTTCACACCCAATACAGCACGAGTTTATAAAAATAATAAATCCTATAGGATTGATAGAAAAGGTAAAAAAACAAAGCAAGACTATTTTGGATCTGGATCATGTGGAGCTCCATCCAACTTTTCCGACCCTATGGATTATTTTAAAAAAACAGGAAACCAATACGAATTATTGGAAAGCGAATTAAAGCATTTGCAAAGACTAGATCCAGCTGCAAATCTCACCAATTCGGACTTTACATTCGATGAACTAATTCCATTTTCATCTAGGAGTATCATTGTTAGGAAAGGAGAAAAATATGGCATCTATGTCCATTATAATCGGGTAGGACTTAAAGAATTATGGGTAGATGAAATAACCCCCTTCTACATGTCTTCCCTCAGAGGGAATTTTTCTTATGAGGCAAGAACTGCTAAAGTAAGAATCGGAGATAAATGGGGATTAGTCTCCAGCATGGGACACCTCGTTCTTGAACCAGAATTTTACACCATAAAAAGATCATCCGGTATCTTTTACCTTGTTGAATACCAACCCAACTATTGGGGGCATATGACTTTAAGCAACAGGTACTTTAAAAAGTAAGGTTCTTTGACAAATCCCGTGTGTGAGTCAACCAAAAAGAAGAAAAAACACTTCTTACAGTCGCTTTTTTTTTCTTCTTTTTGGTTGACCACGGGATTTGTCAAAGAACGAAAAGTAAAAAAGTACACCAAGAACCTTGAATTAAAAAATAACGCTTATGAAAAAATTACTCTTCTTTTTTCTACTCTTTTCCATTACGACTGTCGTTTTTGCAGAAGGAGAAACAGCCATCAAATCTGAAATCAAACGCGTCACTGTTTTCCGCAAAGGTGCTCAGGTAAGCCGCGAAGCTTCGGCTAGTATACCGGGAGGTATTGCGGTTTTAAAATTCATCAACATTGCGCCCAATATTGAAAAGCAAAGTATCCAACTCAAAGCAGAAGGCAATTTTACCGTCCTTTCGGTCACTCACCAAATCAATTATTTTGAGGAACCTCAAAAAAGCGCAGAGGTTGAACAGCTTTTGCTACAGCAAAAAAAGCTTACTGAAAAGATGGAAGAAATCAACCTGCTCCTTCAAGTAAATACAGAAGAAGAATCTTTGATCTCAAGCAACAAATCTATTGGTGGCCAACAAAATGGTGTACTCATCCAAGAATTAAAAGCGACGGCAGATTTTTATCAAAAACGCTTGACCGAAATCAAATTAAAAAAACTAAATCTCCGTCGAGACCTCCAGGCACAACAAAAAGAATTGACCCAGATCAATGCTCAATTGGCTAGCTTAAATGCCAGCCTAGGAATCTATACCAGCGAGGTGCTCGTGACCATCAATGCAGCAGCACCTTGCCAAGGCAATTTTTCATTGAGCTACCTAGTCAAGAATGCAGGCTGGTTTCCCAATTACGATATCCGAGTAAAGGACGTGCAAAGTCCGGCAAAGCTCAACTATAAAGCCAATGTATTTCAGACCTCTGGAGAAGATTGGAAAAACATATTCCTCACCCTTTCTACGGGCAACCCTGAACAATCCGGAACCAAACCAGAACTGCAACCCTGGCTCTTGCGGTTCAACGTTCCGACCTATGGAGGTTCCCTACAAAACCGCAGACAGGAAGCGGGCGTCTATCATGGCCTAAGCAATGGTCCAGAACGAACGATCCAAGGAAGGGTGACCGACGAATATGGCGAAGCATTGATTGGTGCAAGTATTCTTGTTCGTGGAACTACGACGGGGACGGTGACCGATATTGACGGCAAATACACCTTGAAAGTTCCGGCAGGTGGGCAAAGTTTGATTTACTCTTATACGGGTTATTCTAATTTAGAAACCGCGATTGGTTCTGGGGTAATGAACGTCGTTTTGCAGGAAGGGATAGTGCTTAGCGAGGTCGTAGTAACGGGTTTATCTTCTAGAATTGCAGGGTTTGGCAGAGGCAAAAGAAAACAGAAATCGAAAGGTGATTTAGCTGCAAAAAAACTCGCTCCAAGCCAGGCCGTTCCAGTACAAAAACAAGAAAAAACAACCAGTGTTGAATTTAAAATCAACATCCCTTATTCCATTTTGACGGATGGGAAACAAGCCTCTGTGCAAATCAAGAAAGAAGAAATACCAGCTTATTATGAATATTACTGTGTCCCCAAAATCGACCAGGATGCCTTTTTAACGGCGCAGATTACCGACTGGGAATCCTATGATCTTTTGAGCGGCGAAGTCAATCTGTTTTTTGAAGGAACTTATCTTGGAAAATCGTATTTGGATGTGGACAATCTGGAGGACACCCTCAACATTTCGCTGGGTAGAGATAAGAATATCATCGTGGAGCGAACGCGACAAAAAGAGTTTACTAAAAAACAATTTATCGGCAATAAACGCACGGATAGTCGTGCCTGGGAAATCGAGATTCGCAATAAAAAGAAACAGCCAATCAATTTGGTGGTGGAAGATCAATTTCCGATTTCTACCAACGATGCTATTGAGGTCGATCGCGAGTCTTATGATGGTGCAAAACTAGAGGAAGATACTGGAAAATTGGTTTGGAAGATGAATCTAGCTCCTGCGGATAAAAAGACCTTGAACTTTAAGTATTCGGTAAAATATCCGAAAAAACAGCGCCTGCAATTGGAGTAATTTTCACAACCTGGGTAGCGGCTTCGAGCTGAATGGTATCAACTTAAGCGTTTTTTTCTTGTTGAAAACCCAGGATACCGCTCAAAGCGGCATCCTGGGTCACCCATAACTTATTCCTTCTAAATGAAATTAAAAAAGTAGTGTGCTTCCTAAGTTGAAGACATTCGGCTTCGAGCTGCCACCCAGGTCTTTTCTTAAAGCACTACTTTCAAGCGAAAACCAACTCCATGAATATTTTCTATCGCCAAACTTTCATCTGGCTTTAAGTATTTGCGGAGCCGGGAAATAAAGACATCCAAGCTTCGCCCGAGAAAATAATCATCATCGCCCCAAAGTGATTTGAGGATGGTATTTCGCTTGAGCACTTCATTGGGGTTTTCGATAAAATAGCGGAGTAAGTCTGCTTCTTTTTGAGTGAGTGTTCGTTGCTCTTCGCCGTTTACTAAGAGTAGATTTTTGTATTCAAATTCGAATTTTCCAATGCGATAGATATTCGTTTCTACAGGGCTTACAAATTTACTTCGACGCAGAAAAACTTCAATTTTCAAAATCAATTCTTCAATACTAAAAGGCTTAGTGATGTAATCATCTGCGCCCAATTTGAGCCCACGTATTTTATCTTCTTTCAGGGACTTGGCAGTTAGAAAAATAATCGGTACTTCTGCATTGTATTTTCTGATTTCCTGAGCGATGGTAAACCCATCTACCTCCGGAAGCATGACATCCAGAATACACAGATCAAATTCTTTTTGTCCTACCAATTTCATTGCTTCCAGGCCATCCGCGCAATGGGTAATCTGGTAACCTTTTAATTCGAGATTGTCTCGGGTTACAAAGCTTAAACTTTCGTCATCTTCTACGTATAGCAAATGGGCTTTCATATTTTGATTGTTGTATTTTTGGTGGTCTGTTTACATTAGACCAAAAACAAGTTTAATAAATACTCCGTCTGTTCTCATTCTTCCGAGACAGAAGGTTTGAATGCAGGAAACATTTCATAAAAAGCAAAACGCCATTTTTTTACTTTTTCTGGCCGTCGAATATAAATCTTGATGGTCGTTCCTTCTTTTTCTTTACTATCCAACTGAATGCGCCAGCCATGTGCATTGCAGATATTTTTGATGTAGAAAAGCCCCAAACCAAAGCCCTTTACATTGTGTACATTTCCCGTTGGTATTCGATAAAATTTATCAAAAACTTTGGAATGAAATTCTTTTGGAATCCCTACGCCCTGATCCGAAATACTCAACACAATTTTACCCTCTTCTTCTACCGTACTTACATGAATCACCGGAATATCCTGACAATATTTCAAAGCATTATCGAGTAGATTGTATAGAATATTTGTGAGGTGGGTTTTGTCCGCTTCGATGAGTGTATTGGAAGCCAAAAGCGTACTGGTCAATTCTCCATTTTGTCTGGCGGCATTGACTTCGGTATTGTGTAAAATATGAATCAGCAGCTCATGTAAGTCAAGCCGCTCGAGATTGAGTCGAAAGTTGTCGCGCTCAATACGTGCCAATTGCAAAACCTTCTCCACCTGACTATTGAGCCTTTTGTTTTGATCGCGAATAATATTGGCGTAACGACTCAATCGCTCATTTTTCTTGATGTCTTCATCATTGATAAAAACATCAGCAGAGATACCTATGGTAGAGATGGGGGTTTTAAATTCATGGGTCATATTGTTGATAAAATCTTTTTGCATTTCAGACAAACGCTTCTGACGTAAAATGACAAACATCGAATAGATAAAAAAGAAGATCGCCAAAAACAGCAAGGCAGAAAAGAAAACTATCAACCACATTGTACCCAAAATATAAGACCGTTTGTCTGGAAAACGAATTCCAAAGTAATAGTCAAATCCTTCGTATTTGGGCAAGAGTGTTTCGGGTTCTTTATCTTCTTTTTTACTCGGTGCTCCAAAGCTGATGTAATCGCCATACACCATTTTATCACTCGAGCAATCATAAATTCCATAATCAAAAGAAGTCTCCAAAGCTAGTGACTGAAACTCCTGTTTCAGATAATGCAGCAATAGATTCGCATCGATTTCATCATTGATATTTACAACATAATAATTAGAGGTTCGCTGATTGATCAGGTTTTCGTAAGGCAAGGTACTGCCATTGACCTCTGCCAAATTGAGCGCTACCTTTTGTAGAGCGATGTATACGGTTTGGTGGAATTCTTTTTCTTTGATATCCCAGGTCTGCAACACCCAATAGGTCTGTATGGCCAGGATACCCATGGTAGCCAATGCTCCTAAAATCACAACCCGCCTGATGATGCTATTCTTCAAAATATGGTTTTAAAAACATTAAAACAGAATACTTATCCTTCCATCCTACAACTCAATGATACCACAATAAAACACAAATTACATTACTCAAAGTTTAAACAAAAATTCGTTAACACGTCATTAACAATTATTCGACCTTCATTAACAGCGAAGCACTCCGTCTGCCCATATCTTTGTTTCATCAGAACAAAAAAAATAAACCACAATGAAAATTTATTTAAGTCTTACTCTTTGTCTTACGTTGTTTTTACTGGCATGTTCGCCTGGGCAACAAATGTCTGTTGAATCTTCCAAAAAAAGTAATTACTTAATCAGCAATATTTCTGTCATTCCCATTAACACCAATCATCTTTTAAAAAACCAAACCGTCTGGATCAAGGATAACAAAATTCAATACATAGGTAATGGCCAAGATTTAAAGACCGCGGGAAGGCCCCAAAAAATAGATGGCAGTGGCCAATATCTAATGCCAGGACTTTCAGACATGCATGTCCACCTACCCGGCGAAAGAACAGATCGTTTTTTGCACTTAAACTTATTAAATGGCATCACCAATATCCGTTCGATGCGGGGAGATGCCAGTCATTTAAAATTAAGAAAAGATATCGAATCCGGCCTTCTCCTGGGACCTAAAATTATTTGTTCGGCTCCACCGATTCATGCAAAGATGGATTTAAACGAAATGCAGATTGATAGTCTTTTTACCAACTACAAAAAAGAAGGTTATGACTTGCTCAAGATACTAAGCATCAAAGACCTCGCTACCTTTCAAAGTTTACAAGCAGCTTCCAAAAAACACCAACTCCCCATTGGAGGACACACTCCTTTAAACGTTGGGATAAAAAATCTATTGGCTGAAGACGCTTATTCTATCGAACACCTTGGCGGTTATTTAGCAGCCCTAAAAGATAGTGAGGCATTCCTTGACAAAATGATCGAACAAACCGTTCGTTCCAAGACTTATAATTGCCCAACACTGGACTGGTACAATCTCTGGCAATTTTCTACCGAAGCCTTACAAGAACGCCAGGGATTAGAATTTGTCCCGGAACTGATCCCCAAGTGGGAAGAAAAAAGACAAAAATACAAAGCGGCCACCACTCCAGAAGAGAGACAACAAGATCGCCTGGATACCCGAGAACGAATCTCCAAAAAATCCATGATCCTCAAAAAACTCCATGAAAAGGGAGCAATGATTTTGGTTAGCCCAGATGCTACAGGGACTTATCAGGTTCCGGGATTTTGTGTCTTAGAAGAACTAAAACTCTATCGGGATGCCGGGATTTCCAATTTCGATATTCTAAAAATGGCTACCTGGAATGCCGCCCAATATTGTGGAAAGGAAAAGCAGTTTGGTAGCGTAGAAACGGGCAAAGAAGCCGACCTGATTATCCTGGATAAAAACCCACTAGAAAACATTGAAAATCTTGCGGCAGTGAATGCGGTCTTTGTACAAGGACAATTACTGCCTAGAGAACAAATCCTAAGCCTCTTAAAAAAGAAGACGCCTACTAAATAGGCATCTGCGAACACTTCGCCTTTTTAAAATAATTTTTCTCGCGCGACACCCTATATTTTTTTAACCCACTTCCTTTGACTATGACTCAAAGGAGGTACAAAGATTTAATTTTATGAAAACTCAGTTTCTTAGTTTAGTTTTTTTGCTCATCTGTGCCAGCCTTAGTGCGCAGGAAGTTTCCGCCAAATTTATTTCAGAAAACAATGTAGTCGAACCTAGTGCTGCTGTAGATAACGGTATGCGTTGGGACAACACGACTCATGACTTTGGCAGCATTGAACGTGGCGTTCCGAAAACGGCAGAATTTGTCGTTCACAATTCAAGTAAGGAGCCTCTGATTATCGAAGAAGTCAAAAGTACTTGTGGCTGTACTGCCGCTCACCACGACAAAGGACCTATTCTTCCTGGTGAAAGCTCCGTGTTCACTGCGACCTATAATGCTAAAAACGCAGGAGCTTTCCGCAAAAGCATCAAGGTCATGACGAACAAAACAGAATCGCCTATCCTGTTGACCGTCACTGGCACTGTAAGCGAATAATTTTTTCGGGGAGGTCTTTTGATCTCCCCGAATATTAAAGTTGTTTCAAAATAGATAGATGAATTATCGTTTTTTAGGCCATACTTAAACAAGAAATCTTATTTTTGCTTTGTAACATGAATTGGCCTTACCACATACTATGCAAAAGCTTCTGTCTCCTTCTATTTTTGGGAGCAGGGCATGGTCTTTTTGCACAACAAGGGCAGAACCCTTTTGAAATTCCCAATAGGCCAACTAATCCTACTATAGATACAGAGACTTCAAATCCAGAAGTCGAAACTCCGCAAGGAAACGACAATCCATTTGACATACAAGGAGCCCCTGCTCCAAACGCTAGTCCAGAAGTAGTAGAAACATCACCGGTGGTAGACACCAACAGCAACAGCAATCAAAACCCTTTTGATTTACAAGAAAATACAAATCCACAGGTAAGCCCTCCTCCTGCACCTAGCTTTAAGGCTGGAGAGAATCC
>CALLVY010000014.1 GCA_938015925.1 uncultured Saprospiraceae bacterium | reverse complement strand
GATCCACATTTGTAATAAACCCTAATAGACTAGACTTTATTCGAAAATGGTTTTATGAGATAAAAATGCAGGATTTTTTCTGCAATCAATGAACGCCCACAGCCTAATAGCCGGGCTATTAAGGCGAATGAGTGAACGATCTCACTGGGTTGAGTATGACAATACTCAAAGTGAAGGAACCGTGACCACGGAAGGGCAGCAAGCAGAGTGCGGAAAAAAGACAATTTTTTAGCCATACAATATCATTTCGAATAAAGTCTACTGTATTTAAAGCAAGTTATTGTGACACGAATTGTAAGCCCTTTGTTGCTTCTTTTATTTATGCTGCTTCCCAACTTTACCTTTGGTCAAAGTTGTGAGTGTACGAATTGTCCAAGAATTGCAAATGCTGGCGTCACGACCGACTTGGAATTTGAAGCCTCCGGCGCGACCATCAATGATCTAAGTGATCCCGGTCAAGGGGTTTGTGGCGTATACATCGAATTTGCGCCAGATCATATTTGGACTTTAGAAATGATCCTTACTTCACCCGGCGGTCAACAAGTAACCATCATAGGCCCACCTGGCCCCGGCGGCTTTTTCTCTGGCTCTCTAACCTGGGAATTATTGTTTATCCAATGTGGAGAAATCCCCGAGCCCGATGCCGGTTTGAATCCCGTGTGGAACAATAGCACCCAACCCATTTCCATCGGTAGTTTTTACAATGGTTCCTATCACCCTTTCTCAGGTTGCCTCGAAGATTTTAATACGGGTACCGTAGATGGCACCTGGACTTTATCCGTCAATAATACCAATCCATTTAATGTCGCCTTCATTCAAGATTTTCAAGTCATATTCTGCGATGATGATGGACTAGATTGTTTTCTCTGCGAAGCGGATACGGGAAGCCTTGCCGCTTATCCTGATATCGTGGCTTGTCCGGGCGATGCTATTTTGGAAATGGATTTAGAACCTGATTATGGAGTCAACAGTCCACCTGATACTTTGCTCTATGGATATACTTTTGTTATTGGAGAAAATGATACGGTGCTAAACTATGATACCGTGCCCGACTTATCGAATTTTGGTGCAGGGACTTATACGGTTTGTGGGTTGTCTTATTTGCTGGAAGATAGTTTGGAAATACCAAGTGCCAATGGAAGCCTGACGCTTAGCGATCTTCGGAATGATTTGGAAAGTATTTTGCCTCCTTTTTGTGGGGCACTCACCGCGGATTGCATCGACGTACTCATCCAGGATATTGATACTACCTTTTTTGCGGATACCATTTGCTTTGGAGATACCCTGATTTTTAATGGACAAAGTTTTGATACCACAGGACAGTATTATTTTGGCTTTTCTACCGGTGGCCCTTGTGGCAGTGCACAGATTTTAAACGTGCAGGTTTTAGATGAAATTAGAATAGATTTGATCGAGACCATTTGTACGGGAGAAGAATATTGCATCGATACTTTTTGCTTTGATATGGAAGGGCAATATGAAGTGACCTTGAGTTCGACCCAAGCTCCTTTCTGTGATAGTGTTATTCATCTGCGATTAGCCGTAGATGCGAGTCCAATTGTAGGACGACGGGATACTATTTGTGCGGGAGATTCTATTGTGATAAAAGGTCAGGTTTTTAAAACTACCGGAGAGTACACGATTCTTGCCAACCCATTGATTTCTTGTGACACGACGATCAATTTGCGACTAGAAGTAATTGATCCCATTTTTACTTTTGCCAGAGATACTTTGTGTGCAGGAAGCACTTTAGTTTTTGGTAGCGACGTTTTGGATAGTACAGGAGTTTATGATCTTGTTTTTACTGCGGATAATGGTTGCGATAGTATTCTTCAACTCAGCTTGGTCGTCCTAGATTCGATTATTACGAATATCGTAGATACGATTTGTTTGGGCGATGAATATCGAATAGGGACAACGGAACTGACCAGCACTGGTGTTTATGATATTGTTCTTCGTTCAGTGGAGGAATGCGATAGTCTGGTACAGGTCGATTTGACGGTGCTTGATCCTATTATTGTAAACTTAGATACAGTCATTTGTCAAGGCGAGGTAGTCACTATTGGAACAGAAGAATTTAATGAAACAGATAGGTATATTGTCAATCTAACTTCTAGTCAAGACTGCGATAGTATGGTCATTTTAGAGTTGGTCGTTTTGTCTCCAACGGCCATCATTGAACCCGTAGATTTATTGTCTTGTGAAAATGATACGATTCGCCTCGATGCTTCCAACTCTAATGGAATGAATTTGGTTTTTGAATGGATTGATCTAGATAATGGCGGAATAGCATTTTCTAGTTCTCCCGATTCATCTGTTACCTTTGTGACCTTACCCGGAACCTATCAACTAATCGTCACCGATACCTTAAGTGGAACGTCTTGCACGGTTAGTAATTTTGTAGGAGTAGGAGGAAGCATAGACCCACCACAAGTTTTTACCTTCAATGATTCTTTGAGTTGTACCGATACTACTGTTGTTTTAAATGTCATTACACTAGCTGGCGGATTAGATTTTGCCTGGGATGGGCCTGGTATTTTTAATACAACTATTCAAAATCCTGTAGTGAGCCTTCCTGGGGTATATACCTTAATCACTACCGGCCCCAATAGATGTAAAGATACTTCCAGCCTTACGATAACCGAAAATGTTTTTATCCCGGAAATTTCTATTCAAGTCACCGATACTTTTGACTGCGCTACTTTCACCGTACCGATCACTGCTTCAGCGACTGGGCAAATTCAAAGCTACGAATGGACGGGGCCTTTCCTCGGAACCGTTGCGACCCAAAACCTCAATGCATTTGATCCCGGAGCTTATCAATTGGTCGTAACGACCGCTAATGGTTGTGCCGCCGATACAATAGTCAATGTGCCCATAGATACCATTACTCCCGCAGCCATGGTGGCAGGAGATACGCTTTTTTGTGGAGATCAAAAC
Source organism: uncultured Saprospiraceae bacterium (assembly GCA_938015925.1). Taxonomy (GTDB): domain Bacteria; phylum Bacteroidota; class Bacteroidia; order Chitinophagales; family Saprospiraceae; genus CALLVY01. Next base: position 38,558 of record CALLVY010000014.1, on the reverse strand, counting down.
GCGCAGATTTCGGCGACCAGTTTAGATCCCAATTTAATCTACAATTGGCAAGGGCCCGGAGTTTCATCGATGCTGCCGAATCTATTGGTTACGATGCCAGGGATTTATAGCTTAACGGTTACTGGAGAAAATGCTTGTACCGAAACTTATACGACCGAAGTCTTAATCGACACCTTAGCCCCAATACTTAGTCTTCTTGGTGGAACACTCAATTGCGATTCTTTAGCGATTGATTTAATGAGCATTACTACGGATCCTAATTTGATTTATTCCTGGACGGGCCCTGGTACTTTTGATACGGGAAGTCCTAATCCAAGAATTAATGAAGATGGTCAATTTTACCTGACGGTAACTGCTGCTAATAATTGTACCACAAGCGATAGTATTTTTGTTTCCAGAGATACTTTAAAGCCAGGAGCTTTTGCCATCGGAGATACCTTGCTTTGTGATCCAGACTCTGTTCAGATTTTTGCAAATTCGCCTACTTTTTTAGTGGACTATTTATGGCTTGGGCCAAATTCGTTTAACAGCACCGAACGAAATCCTTTTGTCTCTGATAGCGGCGATTATGTTTTATACATCACAGGCGCCAATGGTTGTCAATCAGTAGACACCGCCACCGTTTTTGAATACCTCACAGAGCCTGGAGTTTATGCCCAAGGCGATACGATCACTTGTCAGGATAGCATTGCGCAACTATTAGGTGGTTCTCCAATTCCAGGAGTTACTTTTTTCTGGACGGGCCCAGCTCCTTTTGTGCCTACGAGTATCCAAAATCCAACGACACAGATTCCCGGACTTTATGACTTAATTGCTACAGGACCTAATGGTTGTGAATCAAGAACCTCTGTATTGGTTGATGTTGATTTTACTGTGCCGGATATTGCAGTTGTTGGAGATACCCTTACTTGTTCAAAAGACAGTATTCCATTACAAGTTCTAACGAGCACTCCGAATGTAAGTCCTTCCTGGACTGGCCCTCCGGTTTTTGCTACCAATGTTTTAGAGCCTTTTGTAAAAAATCCAGGAACCTATATTTTGACGCTCACCGCTGCTAATGGTTGTACTGCGATGGATACCGCTTTTGTTTTTGAAAATAAAATAGAGCCAGGCGCTATTGGTGTCGGTGGAACAATAGATTGTAGAACGGATTCCGTTCAATTGATGGGAAGTTCGATTAGCGGAGGCATGCTTGATTATAAATGGACAAAGACAGGGCTTTTTGTAGCGAATATTCCAAACCCAAAAGTAGGAGAGCCCGGAGAATATATTTTGGAAGTTACCGGAGCGAATGGATGTATCTCTTTGGATACCGTTCAGGTTTTAGAAGATAAAATAGAACCAGGAGCAATCGCACTAGGAGATAGCTTAACCTGTACGAATGACACCATTCCACTTTTTGGAAATAGCTCCAGTCTAGGTATTGATTTTTTATGGGAAGGGCCAGGGCTTATTTCTTCACCAACAGATCAAAACCCTTTAATCGATCAAGCAGGTGAATATATTTTGACGGTAACTGGATTGAATGGTTGTACTTCAACGGATACGATTAATATCATCTCCAATATTGTTTTACCAATGGCTTTTGCCAGTAGCCCGGATACACTCAATTGTAATGCAGACACCATCACTATTTTTGGAAATTCTCCAACCCCAGGCGTGTCCTTTTCCTGGACCGGCCCTGGTACTTTTTCTTCGGTGGATCAAAATCCTTTGGTCACAGAAGGGGGAGATTATTTCTTGACGGTAACCGCTCCGAATGGTTGTCCTTCCTTTGACCAGGTTAGGGTCGAACTAGATACTTTGTCTCCTGTCGTTATCGCTACCGGAGGAACTTTGGATTGTAGTGGCGCTGGTCTTCAATTGATTGGAAATTCTTCTATGTCTAATGTAAGTTACACCTGGACCGGCCCCGGCCCTTTCCTCGATAGCGTACAAAATCCAACGGTATTTTCCACGGGGATTTATTTACTCACCGTTGAAGCGAGTAATGGCTGTATTGGATTTGATACAACGCTAGTAAAAGAAAATATAGGAGCACCTGGTGCGCTGGCAATGGGAGATACGCTGACCTGTTTCAATGATACCATTCAACTTTTTGGAACTTCCCCGACCGCAGGAGTCTCTTATTCCTGGACGGGCCCCGGTATCTTTTCTTCACTACTCCAAAATCCAATGATAGATAGTGCCGGACAATACATCCTGACCGTCACCGGAACTAATTTCTGTGAATCAAGAGATACGATCTGGATCGCAGAAGATTTTGAAATTCCAGATATCCTTGCATTGGGAGATACCCTGTCTTGTGATCGCGATACGATTAGTTTGTTTGGAAATTCTGCTACACCCGGAGTCACTTATTCTTGGACCGGCCCCGGTGTTTTTTCTTCTCCTTTACCCTTTCCAGAAGTAGATCAGGAAGGCACGTATTACCTGACGGTGATGGCTAGTAATGGCTGTACTGCTCAAGATACCGTAGAGGTGGTGAGTAATGTCACTTTCCCAGATGTCTCCGCTTTGGTCAATGATACCATTAATTGCTTACAAGATAGTGTGCAACTTTTTGGAAATTCTACCACGACGAATGTAACGTATTCCTGGGTGACGCCTGCCACTGTTTCTTTGTTCGACCAAAACCCTATTGTCTATTCGGGAGGAATCTATATATTAAAAGTAGAAGCACTCAATGGCTGTGAAAGTAGCGATACAATTGAAGTCTTGCTAGATACCATTCCTCCAGGAGCAATGGCGATAGGAGATACCCTCGGTTGTGGAGTCAATGCTTCTGCTCAACTTTTGGGAAATTCTCCAACACCAGGAGTAATCTATTCCTGGGATGGACCGGGTACCTTTGTTAAAACAGATCAGAACCCGATTGTAAATGAAATTGGGGAATATATTTTGACCGTCACCGCAGCGAATGCTTGTGTCTCCATGGATTCGGTAATGGTAATTGAAGATAGTAGCTTGCCAGGTGCGATGACTTCTGTGGATACGCTTTTTTGTGGAATAGATAGTGTGCAATTGATGGGTAGTTCTCTAACTACTGGCGTTTCCTATACTTGGGTGGGACCTCCTCCTTTTTTCGAAACCATTCAAAATCCTTTTACAAGTATTCCGGGAGAATACGTACTCTTCGTTACCGGACCGAATGGTTGTGAATCTCAACAAACGATTGATGTTATCCAAGATACCATTTCTCCGCTTTTAACTTTTGTAGCAGATACCTTAGATTGTCTAAAAGATTCGGTACAGATTTTTACAACATCTTCTGTACCACTTAACTCTTATAATTGGACGAGTCCTGGCGTCTCTGATCCAACAAGTCCGAATCCTTTTGTGTTTACGGCTACTAGTTATACGCTCTCGGTAGTTGGAGAAAATTTCTGTACCCAAACGGCTACCGTTCAAGTAGAAGAAAGTTATGAACTCCCCGATGTTTCTGCACTAGGAGATACCCTCAATTGCAATCAAGATACCATTCAACTCCAAGGGATTTCTAGCACGCCTGGCGTTACTTATTCCTGGACTGCCGATCCGTTTTTTACTTCTGCCCAACAAAATCCAACAACGGATCAAGCGGGAGAATATATCTTGGCGGTATTGGCACCCAATGGTTGTGAAGCTTTCGATACCATCGTGATAGCGATAGATACGATTACTCCAGGAGCCACAGCGAGTGGAGGAGTGCTGGGATGTTTGGGAGGAGGAGTGCTGCTAAATGGAAATGCTACGGGAATGATTGATAGTATTGGGTGGGAAGGGCCAGGAGGTTTTACTTCTAGTTTGTCTAATCCAAATGTAACGCTTGATGGGGTTTATACTTTTACCGTAACGGGAACCAATGGATGCCAGGCGAGTGATACGGCTTTAGTCGTCGAAGATATAAATTTGCCCGGTGCCATGATCACCGGAGATACCCTGACTTGTCTCAGAGATACCGTTCAACTTTTCGGAAGTGTCAATAATAATCCTGCGAGCTATGCTTGGGTAGGGCCCTTGCTATTTGTCTCCAACGATCAAAACCCAGAGGTAACTCGACCGGGCGTTTACACCTTGACGACCACTGGTGGGAATGGCTGTACTTCTCGAGAAAGTTTTACCGTCTTGCGAGATACGATAAGTCCTTTGGCAATTGCCATTGGCGATACCTTGACTTGTAAGGATTCTATTTTGCAAGTTATCGGTAGCACAGATAGTCTTGGACAACTATTTTCCTGGACGGGGCCCCATCTTTTTTCTGTATTGGCACAAAGCCCAATCGTAATGGATACCGGAGAATACGTACTTACCGTAAGCGGTGCCAATGGCTGTACCGCTACCGACACTACTCAGGTCATAAATGAAATTGTTCTTCCCGGTGCGCTAGCTATCGGTGATACCATCAATTGCTTAAAAGATAGTATTCAATTACTAGGATCTTCTCCTGCTGCAACGACAGTTACTTATTCCTGGGAAGGCCCTGCGGCTTTTTCTTCCATGGAACAAAATCCTTTTGTAACAGAAGGAGGTACTTATATTTTAAATGTGATCAGTCCCGCCGAATGTGAATCTTTCGATACGGTAGAAGTCGTAGTGGATACGCTTTCTCCTGGTGCTTTGGCGATTGGAGATACCCTCGATTGTTCTGGGACAGGAGTGATCCTAATGGGAAGTACGACGAGTGGAATTGACTTCCAATGGGAAGGTCCATCAGTATTTGAAGATAGTATTGCCAATCCTTTGGTGATGCAAAGTGGAACTTATATCCTGGTAGTCACCGGAGAAAATGCTTGTACTTCTACTGATACGACTTTTGTTATTCCTGATATAGGAGTTCCAGGAGCCAGTATTTTAGGAGATACTTTGAATTGTTTGCAAGACAGTATTCAGTTGTTTGGAAATACCAATACAGGCATTGCCTTTTCTTGGGTGGGACCAAGTTCTTTTGTTTCTGCTGAGACCAATCCTTTTGTGAATACACCTGGAACTTATACGCTCACGGTTACCGGCGCCAATGTTTGTACCTCCGAAAGTGTTTTTGAAGTAATCGCAGAGATCGCACCGCCAGGTGCCACCGCGATTGGAGATTCTTTGGAGTGTACGACGGACTCTTTACAAGTGATTGGATTTTCGCCTAGCGCTGATGTGACTTATGCTTGGCAAGATCTGGGAAGTTTTACCTCCATGGAACAAAGTCCAACAGTGCCAGGTTTGGGTACTTATATCTTAACCGTAACCGGATTGAATGGCTGTACTTCAATGGATACCGTACAAGTCATTGATAACCGAATTTTGCCAGCAGTAGCAATCTTAGGAGATACTTTAAATTGTCAGGATACGACGGTTACCTTAGAAGGAATTTCTCTAAGTCCGGGATTGACTTTTTCCTGGGAAGGACCAAATGGCTTTTCGTTAATGGATACGGCTATTGTCGTAGACACTTTTGGAACTTATATTCTCACCGTTTTAAATGCACAAGCTTGTGAAGCGAAAGATACTTTCTTTGTACCGATGGATACCTTGAGTCCTATGGCAATGGCCTTGGGAGATACTTTAACTTGTGGAGATACTTTGGTGCAGTTGTTTGGAAATGCGGTGGGAGCGGTGCTGGATTATAATTGGACGAGTCCGGGGGCTATTATTTATAATGAACAAAATCCAATCGTCAGTGAATCGGGACTTTATGTATTAGAAGTGATTGGCGCCAATCATTGTAGGTCTAAGGATAGTACAATTGTCGCAGAAAATATTTTAGAACCAGGAGCTATCGCAATGGCCGATACCCTCAATTGTACTGCCGGACCATTTACGCTACAGGCGAGTGCAATAGCCACAGGAGTTAATTACCTCTGGGAAGGTCCAAGTCCTTTTTTACCAAGTACCGACCAATTTCCGTTGATCAATATTCCCGGAGAATATTTTTTAACTGTCACCGGGGCCAATGCTTGTACTTCCGTAGATTCCATTATTGTTATTGAGGATAAAATGTCTCCAGATATTTCATTGATTGGAGATACCTTAATTTGCGATCCAGATTCCATTCAACTATTTGGCAATTCATCGACACCCGATGTTTCTTTTTCCTGGACGGGCCCAGCTCCATTTAATCCAACAAACGTACAAAATCCATTCACCCAAACAGGTGGTCTTTATTACCTGACGATTACCGCAGCAAATGCCTGTACGAGCCAAGATTCGACCTTGGTCGTCGAAGACCAGATTGCTCCGCAAGCCTTGGCGATTGGAGGTACTTTAGATTGTGATAGTTTGCAAATTACCCTTTCGGGAAATGCCTCTGTTTCGACGGCGACTTATTTCTGGACCGGGCCACTAGGCTTTACCTCCAATGTGCAAAATCCAGTCATTGATAATCCTGGAGAATATATTCTCTTTGTTACCGGCGCCAATCAATGTACCGATTCTGATACCATCAATATTATCCAAGATGCGACCGTACCAGGAATCACGGCGATAGGAGATACGCTCAATTGTACCATAGATACGATTCAACTTTTAGGCAATTCGCCAACACCAGTGGTTACTTATCTTTGGACGGGCCCTGGTGGTTTTAGTTCCATGCAGCAAAATCCATTGGTAGGAGAAATGGGAGATTATCAATTGACGGTAGAAGCCACCAATGGATGTAAAGCGCTTTCCACCGTTCAGGTTGTGCTGGATACTATACTTCCCAATTTTCAAGGAAGTGGAGATACTTTAGATTGTAATACTGGAGAAGCTTTCCTTGCTGCGAGTTCTACCAATCCGGGAGATGTCTTTTTATGGACGGGCCCCAATAGTTTTTCATCCAACTTGCCGAACCCTTTGGTCTTAGCAGAAGGAACTTATACTTTGGTGGTTACAGCGGCCAATACTTGTAAAGATAGTTTGATGGTAGTGGTCATTGAAGAACCCAATGTACCTGTAGCAGAAGCTGGATTGGCAGCTGATTTGGATTGTGATTCTTTTGAAACTTTATTGGATGGAAGTGCTTCTATAGGTGACCCTGATTTGGAATACCTGTGGACGAATGGATTAAATATTCCTTTAGCGAGTACTGATACTTTTTGGGCAGATACGGTAGGATATTATTTTTTACAAGTCACCAATCCTGGCAATACCTGTAGTTCAATAGATTCGGTTTTGGTGAGGATAGATACGATTAGTCCCGTAGCGGTGGTTGATCTTATTGGCGGGCAAAGCATTACTTGTTCGCAGACTAGTATTGTACTGGATGGTACTGGTTCGATGTCTTTGGATAGTCTTTATTTCAATTGGTTGTTTGGAAATACTTCCATTTCTACAGAAGTAAATCCTGAAATCAGTGAGCCCGGGATTTATACCTTGATTACGACCAATGCAGTAAATGGCTGTGTGGATTCCACGGAGTTTGAGATTCTATTAGACAATCAAATTCCGCTAGTAAATATCCTTCCTCCCACGATGCTCAATTGCTACCAGGATACAGTTTTTCTAGATGCTTCTGGCTCAGATACGGGCCCTGATTATAACTTAGAATGGACTTCGAATGGCCCGGCTATTATTTCCGGTGCGACGACTCCGTTTCCAGAGATAGATCAAGCAGGTACTTATTTGCTATGGATAGAAAATGCCAATAATGGTTGCCGAGATTCCGCTTCGGTAGTCGTTACTGCGGATTTTGAATTTCCATTAGCAGAAGCAGGCGAAGGTGGTTTATTGGATTGCCATATGTTGAGTTTATTTCTGAATGGAATAGGTTCTTCTTTTGGAACAGATTATACTTATCAATGGCTTGGAGCAGGGCTTTTAAATGGAGCCAATAGTTTGACTCCAGAAATCAATGAAGCCGGAATTTATACCTTGCAAGTACTTAACGAAAATAATGGCTGTCAAAGTGAAGATGAAGTTGAAGTCTTACAAGGAAACGATGGGCCAAGTGCCGCCTTTGTTGATTTGCAAGCTCCGCTTTGCTATGGAGATTCTGAAGGAATCATCCTGATCGATACGGTAGTGGGCGGAGTAGGTCCTTATCTTTATTCGATCAATGATGCCGCTTATGTTTCTTGGTCAGAGTTTCCAGAATTGTCGGCAGGAAGCTATACGATTAGCATTCAGGATGCGGAAGGATGTGAGTTAGACACCTTGTTTAATTTGCTCGATCCTTTGCCACTTTTGGTGGACTTGGGAGAAGATGAATTGATACAACTAGGGGAGGAGGTCGATTTAGATCCACAGGTGCCTGGCAATCCCTTCTTTGATTTTGTATGGGAAGAAAATTCGTTTTTGGCATGTGATTCCTGCTATTCTCAAATCGTAAAACCTTACCGAACTTCCACCTTTAGCATAAAAATAGAAGATGAAAATGGCTGTGTGGCAGAAGACCAAAAAACTGTTTTTGTGGAAGAAGGAAACTTGGTATTTGTACCGTCTGCCTTTTCTCCGGATGGAGATGGTACCAATGATTTTCTTGAAATTTTCACCTCCTCCGCAGTGGAAGAAATAGAGTCCTTTTTGATCTTTGATCGATGGGGAGAGGTGGTTCATGAACAAAGTAATTTTATGCCTGGTGACCCCGGCAATGGATGGGATGGCCGACTAAAAGGTAAGCCAATGAATCCTGCAGTTTTTGTCTATTTTGCTAAGGTCAAACTCCTAAACGGCGATATTAAAATTTTCAAAGGTTCTATAACTTTAATGCGTTAACTACTAGCAATTAGCAGTTAATAAATAAGTATTTTTTTTCTTCTTTTCTCCCTTCTTTTTCTTTTCCTTAATTGATAAAATGGCAAAGCTTTTGCAGGAACCTATATGTGTAAAAGCACAATTTAATCCCTCCCCCCTGAACATCTCCCAACTGATTTTTGCCGCAAGGCATTAGATTCCCCTGGTATCTTGGAAACCTATTTCCATACCCCCGCTCAAGTCCAGAGAAAACTTGAGGCCCCCACACGTAAAAAAACAAAGTAGAGAACCTTAGAAATTCATTAACGATGATTAAGAGACCAATCCTCTTGGCCTTACTTCTGTTGATAGGGTGGAACCTATTTGCGGCACCTGCCAACGACGACCCATGCAATGCAATTCAACTGGATGCCATGACATCCTGTATCACTACGACGTACACCAATGCGGCTGCAACCAATTCCAGCGGAGTTATCAATCCTGGATGTGGCGCTTACTCTGGTGGAGACGTCTGGTTTAGTTTTACCTTACCTAATAATGGATATCACGTAGTCCTCGATGCTACCATGGGAACTATGGTAGATGGAGCGATGGCCGTTTATTCTGGCGCTTGCGGGAGTTTGAACCTCGTTAGCTGCGATGATATGGGCGATGGTACACTGTCGATCCGAGTGGAAGATGGTTGTACCTTTGAAAATGCTGGAGAAACTTTTTGGTTGAGGGTATGGGACAATGGCAATTCCAATAATGGAACTTTTGACCTTTGTGCCTATTCGACTTATCCAGAGGTGCCAGTGGGAGCTGCGGCTTGTTCTACTTTTGCACCACCAGGAAATACTTGTTGTGATGCTACGATCCTTTCCGATGGATTGGATGGCTATTGTGGAAGTACCATTGGCTATAATGATGTTCCCGGTTCTATTGCTGAATTTTGTGCCTTCCTAGATAATAACTCTTGGGTAGGTTTTGTAGCAGGAAGTGAAGAGGTTACTTTAGAAGTGGCTTCCGCTAATTGTATATTTGGAAATGGAATTCAAGTCGCTATTTTAGAAACAAGCGATTGTACTAATTTTTCTATAAAATCTAATTGTTGGAATCCTGGAGTAGATAGCTTTGGGTTGGTAACCGCTACGAATCTTACTCCCGGAGAAATTTATTATTTGATGGTCGATGGCTGGGGAGGAGATCTTTGTGATTATACCATTCGAGTGATTAGCGGAATACAAACCACAGAAGTAACCGTAAGTGATGACACCATTTGTGCGGGACAATCAACTCAGTTGATGGCCAATGTAATTGGTGCAGGTCCTTTCTCTTATAATTGGTCGCCTGCCGGCTCCCTCGATGATCCAACGATTCAAAATCCAATCGCTAGTCCTACGGTTCCGACAACTTATTCGGTCACCATTACTGGAGCAGATGATCCTATTCATACGGTAGATGTTCATGTAGATATTGCCGTTCCTGGACAAGCCACAATTGATGGTACTACTACCGTTTGTGAAGGGTCTACAGGAGTTACTTATAGTATTGATAGTCCGATTGGAGGTGTTGTTTATAGTTGGACAGTCACGGGAGGAGCTACTATTTCAGGTAGCAATATAGGAACTTCCATTGAGGTAGATTGGTCGTCGACTGGAGGAGATATTTGTGTTGTCGCAACGAATGCTTGTGGACCAGGAATGCCAAGCTGTATTACGATCAGTACCATCCCAAAACCAGATATTAGTATGAATAATCCGGGAGCGGTATGTGCTCCTGCCACGATAAATTTGAGTACCATTCCTATTTCTAATGGCGCCTTTGTGGGTGGCCCCGTTACCTATTATGCAACGGAGGCTCATGCCTTGGCTGGTACTCCAACCTTGTCGAGTCCTATCGTTTCTACTGGTGGTACTTACTGGGTGAGAATGGATTCAGGGCCAGATTGTTTTGACCATACTTCTGTAGTTGTTACCATTGAAGATCCACAGATTTTTATCAACCCACCTGCAGTTAGATGTGCTCCGAATACGGTAGATTTATCCAGTTTGTTGATTAATGAAATGAATGGGACTGGTTCGCCATCTGGTTTGTTTTACTATACAGATAGTATGAATGCCGTTAATAAAATAAATCCATTGGCTTCTCCGGTGGTCAGTACAGGAGGTGTTTATTGGGTGCGTTATGAAAGGCCTACGGGATGTTTTGATGTTGCACCCGTAAACGTGCAAATTTTCTTGGCCGCAGATATTAGTCTCGATCATGTTCCTACGATTTGTTTGGGAGAAAGCATCGACTTAGATACGATTAGTTTTACGGATGCCAATAATACTGTTATCGCCTCCAAAACTTTTCACACTTCCTTTGCTTTAGCCTTGTCTGGTTTTTTACCAATGAGCAACACCGTCGTACAAACTTCCGCTTTTATGAGGATCGTAACCAATAATGGTTGTCCCACGATTGTTCCAATAAATATAGTTACGCTTCCTTTACCAGAAGTAAGCTTTAGCGCACCTTCCAGTGTTTGTACTGGAGAAGATATTGATTTGACCTTTACCTTGGTGGGAACTCCACCTTTTGAAATTGTTTATAATAATGGCACAGCAGATATAACCATCAATAACATCATTCTAAATACACACGAAGAAACCGTAAGTATAAATGCTAATACTACTTTTACTCTTGTTTCAGTTAGTGATGCGGGCCCCTGTACAGGAGTCTTAAACACTGCTCCAATTTCCGTTACCGCCAATCCATTACCTACGGCGACTATCTCAGGAAATGCAGACATTTGTTCTGGAAGCTCTACGCTACTAACTTTTAATTTTACCGGCAACGGACCTTTCAATATCGTTCATTCGGGTGGTTCCTTAAATGGTTTGACCAATGGATCAACTTTCTCGGTTAGTCCAGGTTCTACCACAACCTATACCTTAGTATCTGTTGAAGATGCCTTAGGTTGTGAAGGAACAGTCAGTGGCAGCGCAGCGATCAATGTCAATAGTCCATTGACAACTCAAAATATTAGTGAGACTTGTAATAGTAGTTTCTCCGGGTATACCGTAAGTTTTGAAATAAGCGGAGGTACTCCTGCAAGCTATGTTGTAAATGGTGGGACAGGTACCCTTACTGGAAATCAATTTGTCAGTGATGAAATTACGGCAGGTACGAATTATAGTTTTACCATTAGTGATGCGAGCGGTTGTCCTTCAATTGTGGTCAGTGGTTCTCAAGATTGTAATTGTATAGACGATGCTGGTACGATGGATAATACCTTAGTAGAAGTTTGTCAAAACGAAACACTCACTGTACCGGTAGCCACGGGTGTTGTATTAGAAACCGGACACCTTGTGCAGTATGTTTTACATGATAATATAGGAGCGATATTGGGGACGGTGTTTGCCCAATCCAATACACCAAGTTTTACTTTCCAAACAGGAATGACTGCTAATACAACGTATTATGTTTCTTCCATAGTAGGGCCGGATAATGGCTCAGGAGGTGTAGATGTTTTACATACCTGTTTTGATATTGCAGAAGGTACACCCGTTCGGTTTTTGGAAGCTGCAGATGCAACAATCTCTGGAACGACCGACATTTGTACAGACGATCTGGCAACCCTGACCATTTCGATTACTGGAGGAGTGGGCCCATTTAATATTGTCTATTCCGATGGCATACAAAATCTAAATTTGACGAATGTCAATGATGGAGATACCTTTGATGTTGGTCCGGCAAGTACAACGACTTATACCATTGTGTCTATCGTAGACCAGACTAGCGCTGCCTGTGCAGGGACCGTGAATGGCACTGCGGTAATAACCGTAAATGATGGCCCTCAAGCCTCACCTGTAGCTTATGAATGCGATGCGATTAATACTCAGTTTAGAGTAAGTTTTGTTTTAAGTGGAGGAGACCCTTCTTCTTATATTGTAAATGGAACACCAGGAAATTTGGATGCCGTGACCAATGTCTTTACAAGTGATTGGTTGGTCAATGGAACAAATTATTCCTTCGAAATATTAGATGCTAATAATTGTGATCCAAGAATGGTGACCGGAACTTATGAATGTCCATGTACTTCTTATGCGGGAACGATGAGTGCTGCTTTGAAGGAAGCTTGTGAAGGAGAAACAGTAAGTTTTGACCATGCGGCTGATCATGTTTTAGATGGAGATGATGTCTTAGGATTTATTCTACATGATGGAGGAGCGACTACACCTGGCGCAATTATGTTGAGGAACAGCATTCCTGAATTTGCATATGATGCAAGCTTGGTTTTAGGAACGACCTATTATGTATCAGCAATCGTTTCTAATGATGATGGACTGGGTTTTCCAGTAACAGATATTTCTTTGGATCGATGTCTTTCTATCTCAGAAGGACAACCGGTTCGATTTGATCCGATTACAGAAGCTTGGATTACAGGAGCTACTACTTTATGTGAAGGCGATAGTACTCCAATCGTATTTAATTTTGCGGATCCAGGAGAATATGATGTGATCTGGTCAGATGGAACCAATAATTTTACCGCTACCGGGATGAGTAATGGCGATGTCATTATGGTCTCTCCAACGGTGAATACCACTTATTCTTTAGTCGGTTCAGAATCGTCGACTTCTTCGCGCTGTGCGAGTACTATTGATCCGACTACTTCACAGATTACCATTCCGGTAATTGATGTACCAGAGATCAATGACTTTGCCATCGTCTGTGATAATTTGGGTGCCTTCTTTGTTGTGTCCTTTACGATTAGTGGGGGAGATCCTGCCAACTATGTGGTAAACGGAAATCCTGGAACACTCACCGGAAATTCTTTTGTAAGTGAACCGATGATTAGTGGATTGCCTTATCTTTTTGAAATTAGCGATGGTAGTGGTTGTCCGCCAGTGACGCTTACCGCGACAGAATATTGTAGTTGTACACCGGATATCCGAGCAGAGATTTCGATAGAAGAAAACATCAGTTGTCCAGGAGAAGCAGATGGTAGCTTGAGTGTCAATAATGTTAATGGATTAGCACCTTTTGTTTTTAATTGGGATACTGGAAACACTGGAACAGATATTAGTGGTTTGCCAACAGGAACCTATACCGTGACCATGACGGATGCCAATGCTTGTACTCGTATTGATTCCTTCTTCTTGAGTCAGCCAGATTCAATTTCAGCAGATATTGAAGGAATCACGACCACTTGTCATGGAGATGCAGATGGAATGATTGAACTAAGTTCGGTAAGAGGAGGAACGGGAGAATATAGTTTTGGAATAGAAAACTTAGTGACGGAATATCCAGATGAAATTTTCTACAACTTAGAAGGTGGGGAATATACCGTAATTATCACCGATGCCAATGGATGTACAGGTACTCAAATGGTAGAAGTACCAGAACCTGAAAAATTGATTGTAGACCTTGGAGACGATGTCACCTTGGATCTTGGAGATAGCATCGATTTGATTGCATTTGCCAATCTTCCAATTGATTCTATCCTTTGGACACCAGAAGAATTAATGGATTGCACCAATTGTATGGTACAAAATGTTAAACCCTTCCTCTCTACCCGATATAGTATCGCAGTGAGTAATGACGCGGGCTGTAAGAGCGAAGATGATATTCGGATTTTTATCGATAATAATCCTCAGGTTTATATTCCGAATGCCTTTTCTCCAAACGGTGATGGCAATAATGACTTCTTTACTGTATATGGAGGAAGCTCAGTGACAAAAATTCATACGATTCAGGTTTTTTCCAGATGGGGAGAAGTACTTTATTCAAATGACGAATTGGAATTGAATAATGAAGAAGAAGGATGGAATGGAAAATTCAAAGGCAGACAAATGCCATCAGGCGTATATACCTATTTTACTGAGATTGAGTTTGTTGATGGAAGTAGAGAGCTGTTTAAAGGTTCTGTAAATCTGCTTCGCTGGTAAAAAAATAAAAAGCCAAAAAGGGTTTTCTAAAATTTATAGTGTATTCGACTATTAGCCATCTCTTTCCATTTTAGCGGAAGAGATGGCTTTTTTTTGCACTTTTGCTATTAAAGTATTAACTTGAGGCTGTTCCTTCCCTCCGCATGTTCCAACGAATCACAAATTTACTTACAAGAAAAGCCTTGCTTTTCCAATTAAACTCCCAAAACTCCTTTTTTTAAAAAGGTAGATTTTTATATTTGGGAGAAAAAGGGTCTATTTTTAACCAAAACACTCCGCCCAAGATGATTAGGAAACTTACAATTACCTGCATAGCATTGCTGTGCTCTCTTTCGATTTACGCACAATGCAACTTTCCAGCACCACCTGGTTCCACTTGTAGTTCTGCCACTTTCTTCTGTAATGGAGAAGTAGATAATTTTTGTTCCACTTTACCAAGTGGCGGCGCCGCTGGCCCAAGCCCTTTATGTAATGGTAACGGAGTACCCAATAATATCCATTGGATAGCTTTTGCGGCTGGTTCTGCGAATATCTCAATTACCATCACTCCATCCAATTGCGATACCATTCAAACGCCAAACGGTATCAACACCGGAGTACAAGCAGGAATTTATTCTGATTGTACTTTTACCAATGCCATAACCTGCCAAGGGGTTTGCCAAAGCAATCCTTTTACCTTGTCTTCAGGTAGTTTTGTGGTTGGACAGGTGTATTATATCTTTATTGATGGTTGTGGTGGATCCGTTTGTGATTATAATATTACAGTAGATCAAGGATCAACCATTTCTCCACCTCCAGGAATGGCTACAGCGCCTACAGGATCTACTGCTCCTTGTACAACTCCGCTTACTCAGGCTAATGGATATAATATATTCTCTATTCCGCCAGTTACCAATTCCAATGTATATGTCTGGACAATCACGCCACCATCTGTCGTTTTTGTACAAAACGATAACATGATTACGGTTACTGATTGGGCTGGTGCTACTTCTGCTACGGTTTGTGTAGAAGCTGCCAATGATTGTAATCCTGCTACGGGTAATTCGCTGTGTACCACCTTTTCGATAACTCCTGTGATGCCTGTAGATCCGGCTCCACTATCTTATTGTGAAAATGCGGGAGGGGTTGATTATAATGGTACCTTTTACTCCGCAGCGGGAAGTCCTTATATGGTTAATCTAATGTCACCGCAAGGATGTGATAGTATCATAGAACTAAACATCACGGAATTACTCAACACGAGTTCGCAGTTAGAGGCTACCGTTTGTGTAGGAGGATGTGTGGTTGTTGATGGACAATCTTACTGTAATCCCTTAAACGGAATTCCTATTCCTGTATCTACTCCCAATGCCGATGGTTGTGATAGTACGGTATTTCTAACCTTAGAAATCCTCAACCCAATGGCCAATATTTCAGGGGATCTTTCTTTAGATTGTGCCAACCCTACTACCATCCTTTTTGCCAATACTTCTAATAATCCCAATCCTGGAAATTATATCTGGACTTATATGTGGAGTACCATTGACGGTTCGGTATCCAATGGGATTTTTGATCAAAATATTTTATTAGTCGATGGTCCCGGAACTTATGAATTAGAGGTTACTCTAACGACTCCTGATGGACTGGAATGTACCGCTATGGCAATGCCAGTAACGGTTACAGAAAGTGCTGATTTTCCAGCAACTAGTATTTCCTCAACGGACGCTCCTTGTTCTGGAGCGCCAACTGGAACGGCTACCGTGGTGGCCTCCGGCGGAGGTGGTGGACCTTATGGTTATTTATGGGATCCTTCTGCACAAACAACGGCTACTGCTACTGGCCTTAATGCCGGATGGTATTATGTGACGGTCACTAGTGCTACGGGTTGTTCCACCGTTGATTCTGTTTTGGTTAATCAAACAACTGATCTGCCAACTACTTCGACTTCTTCCACTGTTACTTCTTGTTCTGGTACTCCAACTGGAACCGCTACCGTGGTGGCTTCTGGCGGAGGTGGTGGACCTTATGGTTATTTATGGGATCCTTCTGCACAAACAACAGCTACGGCTACGGGGCTTCCTGTTGGTTGGTATTATGTAACGGTTACGAGCTCCAATGGCTGTATGGCAGTGGACTCTGTAGAAGTTATTGAAACGACAGATTTTCCAACGACTTCCACTTCCTCAACCGTTGCGCCTTGTTCTGGTCCACCGACTGGAACGGCTACTGTGACGGCGATGGGAGGAGGAGGAGCTCCTTATGATTATTTGTGGAATCCTTCTGGACAAACAAGCGCTACGGCAACAGGCCTGAATGCGGGTTGGTATTTTGTAACGGTTTCTGGTGTCAATGGCTGTGAAGTTGTTGATTCGGTAGAAGTTACAAGTTCGACTCCGGTTGGCCTAAGTATAGATAATACAGTAGATGTACTATGTAATGGTGCTTCAACAGGAAGTGCTACAGTTTCGGGAACTGCCGGAACACCTGGTTATTCTTATGAATGGAGTGCCAATGCCGCAGGACAAACGACGGCTACGGCTTCGAATCTTGCTGCGGATATCTATATGGTAACCGTCACAGATGCTGCTGGTTGTACCGATGTAGAAACGGTGACAATCAACGAACCACCAGCACTTGCTTTTACAGCAGTAGCTCGTCCCGCAGCTTGTGATGGCGAAGCTTCTGGATCTGCTTATGTAAATCCTGCCGGTGGTGTCCCGGGCTATACTTACCTTTGGAATCCTGGAGGACAAACCATGGATACAGCAATCAATTTAGTTGCTGGATTGTATTCAGTAACCATTACTGATAATAATAACTGTACACAAGTTATCGACAATATTAATGTAGGCGAACCGAGCCCAATTACCATTACTAGCACACAAGTAGATGTATTGTGTAATGGAGAGGCAACGGGTACTGCTACTGCTATGCCAAGTGGTGGAACAATGCCCTATACTTATCTTTGGAATACGACACCTGCTCAGACTGGCCCGACCGCTACAGGTTTAGCTGCTGGTCCTTATTCTGTAATCGTTACGGATGCCAATAATTGTACCGCACAACTTACTGGAATAAATATTAGCCAACCCGCAGCAATGACTGCAAGTGCTACGACTACTGATGCTGGATGTAATGGAGAATCAACAGGTTCTGCAACGATAACAGCCACTGGTTCTGGACTACTTACTTATACTTGGAATCCTAATGTTTCGACTATGGCTACCGCCATTGGTATCCCTGCGGATACTTATTCTGTAACCGTCACCGATGCTAACAATTGTACCATCGTGGTCAACAATATTGTTGTTGGTGAACCTGATCTTCTTACTGCGGCAGTTTCTAGTTCTCAAGACATTGCTTGTTTTGGAGATTCTACTGGGAATGTAACCGTTCAGGCCATGGGAGGAAATGGAATTTATACGTATCTATGGAGTCCTGGTGGAGCTACTACTGCAACCGTAAATGGCTTGCCTGCGGGTACTTATACCGTCACTGTAACCGATGGTGCTACTTGTACAGCGGTTGCTTTTACTACTTTAACAGGACCTGCTGCGGCTTTGAATATTACAGAGATTGCAGTTGTGGATGCTTCTTGTACTTCGAATGATGGAAGTATTGATATTGATGTAACTGGAGGTACTCCGGGGCCAACGGGTTATAATTATTTATGGACTCCAGGAGGCTCAACAGATCAAGATCCAACAAGTCTTGCGGGTGGTTCTTATACTGTAGTCGTTACGGATGACAATGGTTGTACCGCTACTTTTACAACAACTGTAAATATCCCTGGTGGTTTGTCTGCTACGGCTACGGCAACTCCACTCGATTGTTATGGAGATGTCAACTCAGATATTGATGTTGTAGTTGTGGGAGGAACGATGCCTTTTACTTATACCTGGAGTGATCCAGCCTTTGGAAATAATGAAGATATCTCTGGTGTAGGTCCAGGTTCTTATATCGTTACGGTAACCGATAATCTCAACTGTTCTGTTCAGGCCAGTGTCAACATTGTCGAACCAGATTCTATGAGTATTCCTTCTGTTCAGGTCATTGCCGCTTCTTGTGGTTTAATGGATGGAAGTATCTCTATTTTCGTAACTGGTGGAACAGGACCTTATAGTTATGCATGGGATGGTGGAGCTGATCCAAATAACAATCCAATGAATCTTTCTGCTGGAAGTTATACGGTAACGATTACCGATGCGAACATGTGTTCTAAAGATACCACGATCACGATCACTACCCCAGATGGTCCAGTTTTAAATAGTTTGACTGCTACCAATACTTTATGCTTTGGTGATAGTACTGGAACAATCAATCTTGACTTTACCGGAGGACAAACTCCTTTTACTTATGATTGGACAGGAACCGATTTTGACGGAATTGAAGATCCAATAAATGTACCAGCAGGTACTTATGATTTGACTTTGACGGATGCCAATAACTGTAGTTTCACAAGTAGTGTAGCGGTTGTTTCTCCTCCACCATTAACGGTAACAGTTAATACTACTGATGCGCTTTGTAATGGTGACAATACAGGAATTGCGGAAGCAGTAATAACTGGCGGAACCGGACCTTATACTTTCCTATGGTGTACTGGCCAAACGAATGGACCAATTATTCCTGATTGTCCTGCCGGACCTTGTTCGGTAACGATTACCGATGATAATGGTTGTACCGCTGTCGAAAACTTTATAATTGGCGAACCTACAGCATTAAGTGTAATGATTGATAATGTAACCGATGTAGATTGTAATGGCGCTCTAACAGGAAGCATTAGTTTGAATGTTACAGGTGGAGTTGCTCCTTATGATTATGTTTGGAATCCTGCTGCTCCTAATTCTCCTAATCCAACTGGTTTGGCTGCTGGGACTTATGCAGTTACGATTACAGATAATAATGGTTGTTCCGCAGTTCAAAGTGGAATACTAATCCAAGAGCCTACCGTAATTACCCTGACGGCGACGACTTCTAATCCAGATTGTAATATGAATAACGGAAGTATCAGCGTGACTCCTATGGGAGGAAACGGTGGCTATACTTTTGCATGGACTGGCGGAGCTGGTCCGGTTTCCAATCCTTCTGGTCTTGGAGCAGGAATTCATACGGTAACAATTACGGATGCTTTGGGATGTACCAAGGATACTACTTTTACACTGATCACACCAAATGGCCCTGTACTAGATATGATTACTGCCGTAGATGTGAGATGTAATGGAGGCATGGATGGTACTGTAAGTGTAGACTTCTCAGGAGGAACTGCTCCTTACGGATTTGCGTGGAATGATCCGATTTATAATGGAATGGAAGACCTGACTGGCTTGCCTGCCGGGACTTATGATTTGACCATTACGGATGCTAATAATTGTAGTACGACTGGCAGCGTTATGGTCAACGAACCACTCGCTTTGGCAATCGCAGTAGATAGTGTATTTGCAGCTACTTGTGGTCAAACAAATGGTAGTGCTTATATCAGTGTAGAAGGAGGAACTTTTCCTTATACTTACCTCTGGAGTAATAGTGATACTGATCAGGATCAAGTCAATGTCTTGTCACCCGGTTTGGTAGATGTAGTCGTGACAGATGCTAATAGCTGTACCGCGACGATCCAAATTCCAATCACAGAGCCAGGTGCACTAGCAGTGGTTCCTACAACGGTTGATGTTACCTGTAATAATGAGGGCGATGGTTCTATTTCGCTAGTAGCTAGCGGAGGTAATGGCCCTTATACTTACATCTGGAATATTCCAGGAGCAGGAAATACCAATATGGTTTCTGGTTTAGATGGTGGAAATTATAGTGTAGTGGTGAGAGATAGCGATGGATGTATTTTCCCAATTCCTTCTATTATTGTAGAGGAGCCAGACATCTTGGTGGAGAATGGAATTGTATTTACAGCTGCTTCTTGTCTGGAAAATGATGGTAGTATTGATGTGAATTTCATGGGAGGTACACTACCTTATACTTATAGTTGGACCAGCACAACGAGTCCTTTTACTTCTAACCTAGAAGACTTGTCTGGACTTGAACCTGGACTATATGATTTACTCGTAACGGATGACAATGGATGTACGACAAATGCTACTGGAATTCCAGTGGGTGTACCAACTCCACCAACCGTAACGATCTCCGAAACACCAGCTTTATGCTTTGGTGGAACAGGTAGTGCATTAGTCACTGTAAATGGAGCGAATGGTATGGTCAATTATACTTGGGATGATTTGACTATTGGAGATACTGGAAATCCAATGGGACTAGCGGCTTTGAATACTTATCAAGTCACGGTAACAGACTCTGAAAGTTGTACTGCCGTTGCTTCCGTAATGATTACCCAACCAGACTTATTGGTCGCAAGCGTTCTAGATACAGAAGATGTGCTTTGTAATGGAGGAAGTGATGGAACGATAACGCTGGATATCGCAGGAGGAACAGCGGGCTATAGTTACTTATGGTCTAATGGTTCTATGATGCAAAGTCCAGATAACTTATTACCAGATGATTATTCGGTAGTCGTTACCGATGCAAACGGATGTACCGCAGAAGC
Source organism: uncultured Saprospiraceae bacterium (assembly GCA_938015925.1). Lineage (GTDB taxonomy): Bacteria > Bacteroidota > Bacteroidia > Chitinophagales > Saprospiraceae > CALLVY01. Next base: position 17,477 of record CALLVY010000014.1, on the reverse strand, counting down.
TTCTGCTACTATTGATGAACCTACTTTATTAGTACTCTCTTCAACAGAGACCGATACCAGATGTAGTAATTCAGACGATGGAACAATTGATATCACCGCAACCGGTGGTACTGGAGCTTATATGTTTGAGTGGAGTGATAGTCAGTATGACGGAATGGAAGATCTAACTGGACTTCCTCCTAATACTTATATCGTAACGGTAACAGATGCTAATGGCTGTCCTCAAGAATTGACTTCTGTTGTAATGGCTCCGCCAGCGGTGATTGTTCGTACGGAAGCGATCACCGATTATTCCGGCTTTAATGTTTCTTGTGCTAATCTCACAGATGGAGAAATTACCGTACAAGGTACTAGTGGAAATGGTGCTCCATATACTTACGAATGGCAAGATGGAACCACGACTGGTACGCTTAGTGATTTGGGAATTGGTGGACCTTATACGGTAACCGTGACGGATAATATGGGTTGTACAGAAGAAGAAGCCTTCATTATGACAGGCCCTGATCCGATCCAATTTGCAGCGGATGCCACTCCTGTTACTTGTAATGGTGATGATGATGGAGCAATAACGGTTCTTTCGCCACTTGGTGGTTCTGGACCCTACTTATACTCTCTGGATGGCTCTCCATTTGGACAAGGAGATTTCACTGGCTTGGCTTCTGGAAACTATGAAGTAGTCGTGCAAGATGCCAATGGCTGTGAAGCTTCAGAAGTGGTCTCGGTCAATCAACCGACAGAATTGGCGGTAGATTTAGGAGGAGATATTACGATCCAACTAGGAGACAGTGTATTCCTTTTGGCACAAAGCAATAGCAATAGCCTCGATACCTTATACTGGATCCAAGGACTTGACGATCTCGAATGCGAAACTTGTAACGGACAATGGATAACACCAACTTATACTTCAACCTACAGTGTTTTTATTGAAAGTGATAAAGGTTGCCAAGCTTTAGATGAGATTTTAATTCGGGTGAATAAAGATCGTTTGGTGTATATTCCTTCTGGATTTTCTCCAGCGGTAGGTGGAAGTGAGGCGAATGATAAATTTATGATCTACGGCGGAACGGGTGTAGAAAAAGTGAACCAGTTTGTTGTCGCTGATCGTTGGGGAGAGATTGTTTATCAAGCTGCTGATTTCCAACCGGGGGATACTCGTTTTGGTTGGGATGGAACACTTGGTGGCCAACTGTTAAACCCTGGCGTATTTGTCTATTTTGCAGAAATTGAATTTACAGATGGTAGAATAGAAATTTACAAAGGAGATGTTACCTTATTGAGATAATGGAAGCTGATTTTAAATCAGGAAATTTTCAAAAGATTTAGATAGAAGAAGAGGTCACTTGAATTTCAAGTGACCTCTTCTGTTTTTTATAAAAAAAGATGATCTCCGTTTACTTTTGTCAGAAGAAAAAATCAAGTAGGAATAGCTGTTTATTCTGTTGAGTTTTTCTTGTTGGCCTTTGCCATCTTGCGAATAGCGCGATGCGCTTTTTTATCCAGTTTGTATTGTTCCAGATTTCCTCCTTGCTTATAGAATTTCTTTTTCCTCAATCTTACTTTGGTTCGAACCTTCCCATTTTTACGAGTAAAAATTTCAACGTATATTTTTCCTTTGGTAGCGGCATAACCGCGTTTTTCAGGAACCGTTTCCTGGCCCATTCGTAAAATATTATCTACCGGAATAGATAACCAGATACTGGTATGATTGGCATCATTGACATAACCTTCTACAAATAAATTGAGATCAGTCGATTGTATCTCCATCTGAGGAATATTAATTTTACTGCCCGATACGGTCACCTGATTACTGATCGGTGCAAATTCAAGTTGATGGAAAAAACGTTTGACTTTTAGCTTCTTGGCGATTTTAGTGATCTCTTTAATTCCCCGTAGTTTGAGGTTTTGTAAATTGAAATTAAGTTGGGCTTTTGTTTTTTCTTCCAACAATTTCAGATCTACCAAGCTTCCTGAAAAATCCAAATCAAAAGAGATGGTCCCATCTACTTGTTCCGCATTTTTCAAACTATTGATACCGAAATAATCAAAACTATACAAGGCATTTGCAAGATCCAAATTCTCCGTAGTGATGTGGCTTTCAAAAGGTTCTTCATTCAATAGTCCTAGATCTAAAATGGCGTTTAATCCAATTTTACTATCTCCAAAATTAAAATCTGTTTGCTCCAAAATAAGCAGCGTAGAATCTTGCAATCGACAACCCGTCGTCAAATCGGTCAACTGAATTTTGTCATTAATAACCATCGTATCCAAATCCACCTGGATGCTGGGATGAAAACGATTGAGCAAAGACCCGATGAGCTTTTTCATCTTGGTGTCAATCTGTTGTTCTTTTACCTGGCTGGAATCTGGCGGTGTTTCGAATATTTGAATCGCATCTTCAAGGTTGATGATCGGACTATAGGCTTTTACTTTGCTCGACAAAATTTTTCCCGTATTTCCAATCAATAATTCCGATACATTATTAATGTCTCCGGTGATGAGCAGTTCGCGTTCTAGCAACTCAGAAGTCATGTACAAATTATAATTGATCGTATCCTGCTGCAAATAAACCTCCACATTATCGAGTGGAAAAACAATGTCTACCTCTTTGTAATAAACCGCAGCATCGACCATCGTAAAATCAATTTTCGATTCGTCGAGCAAATGATCGAAAGAAGAAACACTACCGATGTAATTAAACTGAGCATTGAATTTTCCCGTATCCTGAAAAAAGAATTTATCATTTTTAAAGAAATCATTGAAGAGGTGAGGACTTCCTTTTAAGTCAATGCGAGTTTGCATCTCTTCCGCAGTGGTCGATTGTTGAAAGGGTTTAAAGCTAACGGTACCAACGATGTTGTCGTGGTGCTCACTTTTAAATTGGATGATTCCTTTCGAACTATTAGGCAATAAACCTTTTACATCATCAATCACTCCAGTCATCCGGATATCTAGATTGAAGTCGTTTGGGAGATTATCGTATTCGGCAAGGAGTCCAATATTGAAAAAATCAAAGGCGGGCAATACTTCTGCTAAGTTGATGTTTTGAGCCTGTAGTTCAATGTTGAAATTGGTTTCATTCGGATGACTGATGTCCAGGCGAGCATTGAAATCGACGCTTCCTTGCGCTAAGTCAAAATGCGTTTGTTCCAATACCAATAAGTTTTCGTTTTCAAAATGAACCCCTGTTTTGATATCGAAAAATTCCATGCGATCAAAATATTCAAAAGTATCAACGGCGATAGAAAGGCTCGGTTGGAATTTATTATAAATCCCCCGAATGGTTTTTTTCATCGTTTGCTTAATGGCTCTTTCATTTTTTAAGAGCGAAGCTTTTAGTGCAGGAGGTTTGCTAAATACGCTGATGAAATCTTCCCAGGATAATCGTTTCGCTTCCAGCGCCACATTGCTACTCGCCGATTCTTTGGAGAAACTAACCAATAGAGCCGCTAGATTTTTCAACCCTCCATCCATGCGATAATCATAGTTTTTGGATAAGGTCGTAGAGAGAATCGTAAATTTTGCATCGCCCGATTTTTTTACCAATTCCAAAGATTCAATGGGGATGGAGACTTCTGCCGGTTGGTACAAAATAGAGAGGTCTTTGAGTGAAAGATCAGCGGTGCTTTCTATCAGCAGTTGATTGATGTCATGGAGTGGGCCTTGTACATCAGCGTTTAGGGTAAAGACTCCTTCTTCGAAGAAGAATTTATCATTTTGATACCATTGGCTGATGGAAGAAGCGGGGCCACCTACGTATACGCTGGATTGGATTTGAGCTTTGTCGATTGGATTGGAAGTAATTAAAATATCTTCGGAGGCGAGTTGGAATAAGCCATATTGGGTTTGTAAATCTTTTAGTTCTAAGCGGACCGTCCCTTTTTCTCTTCTCCTCGTTATTTTGTAAAAAGCGGATCGGTTGATAAATTTTCCTGATAATTGTGCTTTTTGAAAAGGGATGCCCTGAATGATTAAATCATTATTGGCTAATTTAAATTGTACTTCCACCTGAGCCGGGATGCCTGGCGTCAAATGTATTTTGGTGTTGGAATAAAAAACGCCTTTGACTTCGTAGGGCTGGATGACTTTTCTTATTTTTTTTGGTAAAAGCGAAAGCACCCTTTTTAGGTGAGTCTGTTTGTTTTTTAAATTCAATATAGAAATGGCCTTGGGGTCTCTGGCAATCTGTCCGTCGAATAAAAACTGTTGATCGTTGACTTGCAATTGGCAAGGAGCGATCGTGATCCAATCTTGATCGAGTTCGATGTTGAGTAGTCCACTCAGGCGGGCATTGTCCAGAAAGGAACCTGCTTTTTGTTGGAAAATTAATTTGGAAACTTGTAAGTCTAAATCGACCGTAGCCTGTAGCTTGTTTTCTCCAAAATGTAAGTCTGCTTTTAAATCTCGAACGCTAGCTTGGAGGTCTCTGGTTTTTAGGATATCTACGACATGGATGGAAAAATCAATCAGGTGGATTTGGATTTGCTCTTTTTTGACTTGGATTTGATCTAGCCAGGAAGTCGCTTCCTGTTCTTCTTTTTTTGTAAAAAGACTTTGCAAATTACTATAGCCAAGGCTGTCTTTATGCCAATTAAAACTTCCTCCCTTAAAAGTGAAATCTTGTAAAGTAAAACGCTTAGCTCTCCAATCCTGAAGCGATATTTTGGCAACGATTTCTTCCGCTACCAATACCGGTCGCTGATGCTCCGTATACATCGAATCGACGAGCTGTACATTTTTTAATACAATAGAAGCATTGGGGAAGTTTTTATACAGACTAATGTAAGCCCGATCAAAAGAAAGACTGCCCTGATTGAGCCAGCTTACTTCTGCAAAGATTTTCTGTTTGTTGGATTGTAAATAAAGATTGGTACCAAAAACGAAGAGAACCAGAAGAAAGGCCAAAAGGAGCAAGAGCCAAAAACTAATTTTGGCTACTTTCCATAAAGGCTGCTTCTTTTTCTTTTTCGGTTTTTCTATCGTCAAGCTAAACTATTTTTTTTTCGATCCTAGAAGTATAAACCCTCTAATTTTGCAGAATCGTTTTTTACTTCCTTAAAGTTAAAAGCATTGCTGCTGGCCAACTCTAAAGTTTCTTTTTGGTATTGGACATAAAATAGATTCTTTTTTTTGACTTTTATAATTTGAGCCTTTTTTGAAATTTTTTTTCTGATTTTATGTTCCAATTGCTTGGCTGCTTTTTTTAATTGGATCCATTCTTTTTCTTTAAGCAAATGCAAGTTTTGTAGCTCTCCGATAACCAAGTAAAAATCATTATCACCATCGTATTTATGTCGGATGTTATTTTTTGCAAACAAATCATCGCGAAGTTTTAATAGTTTGGAATGTACCGTTTTTTTATCCTTTTTCAGAGGCCAGCCGATAAGGATCACTTTATTGAAGGCAAAATTAATTTGAAAGGATCTTTCAAATGGAAATTTTTCAAAACTAATAAAATCAGTATTGTATTTCTCAAACCCACCAAATTGTATGTTTAAGGGTAAATGAGGATTGATATTGTCATATAATTTTTCAAATTTCATTAGCTTTCTTTTTCCTTTTTTCTCCCAATGATTGGCATTGTAAGATTTTTGATAGCCAATGATCTTTTCCATTCCAATGATGGTACTGTGTATTTGATTAAGAGTATACCTTTTGAAAACGCTGTTCAAACTTGATTTTTCAATCTCCTTCCAAATGGGAAGGATTAAGTTTTTTACAGTATTTGATTTCTGACCATAAAGGGCTACTAGGGACAACTGTTTCATCGAATTGGTGTTTTAATTATTTACCCAACGAATTCAAAAGGCATTTAGTGTTTTTTTTAATGTACTCTAAAAATAAAAAACGTTCTTGGACAAATCCCATGGTCAACCAAAAAGAAGAACAAAAACCTGTATTGAGTTTGTCGAAACAAGCGACTATAAACGAATGTTCCCAAAGGGTCAAGTGCGGTAGCACTTGAAATGAGAGAAGCGCGGAAGCGGACGGGAGGACATTCAATTCTCCTTTTTGGTTGACTCATACACGGAATTAGTCAGAGAACCCTAAAAAAAAACCTTCTGGGAAGAATAGACAAAGAGTCGGGAAAAATCATTGACTATTTTACCTTTTTATTGTCCTATATTTGTAATGCAATCCACAGAGATCGCTTTTCCTGATTCTTTTTGATCCGATGAAAAAATCGCTATTAGATCATACGAAAGTAAGGCCACTAATGTTTACCTGTTTTAACGAATAGAATGGGAAATCCCTTTTCTAGGAAAAAATGATAAACCAACAGAACATGATAAAACTCAATATACAAGATACTTTCAATAAGGAATTACCTGCGGATCCCAATAAAAACAATACGCGGCGACAAGTTTTTGAAGCTTGCTATTCTTTTGTGACTCCCAGAATTCCGTCGAATCCAAGCTTGGTTCACGTTTCTAAGGAGATGGCGGAGACCTTGGGGTTTTCTGAAGAAGATTTAGCGTCCCAAGAATTTATTGATCTTTTTTCTGGTGCAAAAGTGATGGAAGGAACAGCTCCTTTTGCGATGTGCTATGGAGGTCATCAATTTGGCCATTGGGCTGGACAACTCGGTGATGGCCGAGCCATCAATCTAATGGAAGTGGAACACCATCAAAAACGCTGGGCACTACAGCTCAAAGGCGCAGGGGAAACCCCTTACTCCCGAACGGCAGATGGATTGGCCGTATTGCGGTCTTCTATTCGAGAACATTTGTGTAGCGAAGCCATGTTTCATTTGGGCGTTCCGACTACGCGTTCTTTGTCGCTAAGTTTGTCTGGCGATGAGGTCTTGAGAGATATGATGTACGATGGCAATTCGGCTTATGAAAAAGGGGCCATCGTTTGTAGAGTGGCTCCATCCTTTGTTCGCTTTGGAAACTTTCAAATTTTTGCGAGCAGAAAGGATACAGACAATTTGAAAAAACTAGCGGACTATACCATCCGACATTTTTATCCAACGATTGAACTAGGAACGCCCAATGCTTACCTGGAATTTTTCAATCAGGTTTTGGATCGAACTTTAGAAATGGTCCTTGCCTGGCAGCGCGTAGGTTTTGTTCACGGCGTGATGAATACAGACAATCTTTCCATCCTTGGTTTGACCATTGATTATGGGCCTTATGGCTGGTTGGAAGGCTATGATGAAAATTGGACGCCCAATACTACGGATCGCCAAAATGCGCGGTATCGTTTTGGCAATCAACCAGGAGTCGCACATTGGAATTTATATCAGTTGGCCAATGCTCTGTTTTTATTAGTTGGCGAAGCCAAACCTTTAGAGGAAGCTTTGGAAAGGTTTCGACCTACTTTTGAAAAAGCTTATGGCGAAATGATGAAATCAAAATTAGGTTTGCAGGAAGAAAATGTGAACCCTGGTTTGTGGGCCACCTTGGAAACGACCTTGTCTTTGACCGAAACGGATATGACGATATTTTTTAGATTATTATCCACCATTTCCAAATCGGATCAACCAGCAGAAGCCATTGCTAAAATCAAACCTGCTTTTTACCAAGCAGAAGATTTGCAGGGAAATGTTTTGGAAGAGTGGACGGCTTGGTTTCAAATTTATCTGGACTATCTACAAGCGGAGATTGTATCAGAGGAAGATCGCCAAAAAAATATGAACGCCGTAAACCCTAAATACGTCCTTCGAAACTATATGGCTCAAATGGCCATAGACGCAGCAGACAAAGGTGATTATGCTTTGATAGAAGAATTGTATCAGTTGATAAAAGAACCTTATGCGGAGCAAGTAGACCAGGAAAAATGGTTTGCCAAACGGCCCGAATGGGCGAGAGATAAAGTGGGCTGCTCGATGCTGTCTTGTAGCTCTTAGAAAAATAAATTTCAATAACCCTAAAATAAAAACCAATGGGACTATTCAAAAAAATATTCGGAACCAATGAAAATAGCATAGACTTGTCTGAACAAGAATTATTAGAAATGAATGTTTGCCCCAACTGTTGGGGAAAACAAGAATACGCAGGGGAATACCAGGAATATACTGCTAGTCATCCTAATCCTGATAATCAAAGTAAAAAAGCTTTTGTCCAGGAATTTGTCGAAAAGAATATCACAGGCATCAAATTGAAAAAAGATGGAGATATTTTACTTTGTTCAAAATGTGAAGGCAAGCATAAGATCGTTTCCTCAAAAGCGAATTAAAAACCAAGTCTAAATCCATGCGGCAGCTCAGAGCCACCGCATGGATTTCCTTTCCTCTTAAGCGACCGATTGTACCAAAGCCACAATCCCGGCAATGATATATTGCACCCCAATAGCCATTACCAAAAAGCCCATCACCCTGGAAAGGGCTTTAATTCCCGCAACCCCCATTAGTTTAAATAAATAAGGAGAAGATCGCAAGATAGAATAGATGATCAAACCCGTTGCGACGACCACTCCAGCAATAATCGCTCGACTTTCCCAGTTGTTGTGCTCGGCATAAAGACTGATCAGTAAAGAGATAGAACCCGGCCCGGAGAGCATCGGCATCGCCATCGGCGCAAAAGAGATATCTTCCTTTTCCAAGGCTTCATCTCTTACCTTTTGATTGATGGTGCGACTTTCTGCAAATTTCCCATTGAGCAAGGAATAGCCAGAACTAAGAATGACCATACCTCCGGCGATCCGCATCGCATTGAGACTGATCCCAAAAAAGTCGAGAATATAGGTTCCTGCCATAAAGAAAGACAGCAAGATCAAGATAAAATAGATACTGGTGTGTAAAGCTGTTTTCTGACGTTCCTTTTTGGTATGCTCTGGTGTCATGGCCAAAAATACAGGAACGGCTCCCATAGGATTAACTACAGAAAATAAGGCGGCGAGTACTGATACAAAGAGTTCCATAAGTGAGAATTGTAAAGTATAAATAATGTTTTATTTGTTTGCTTAATGCAGCGTTTCAAATTGGAAACTACTAGTACGCAAAAGCGGAGCTTTTAGTTCATGGGGAAGTCCTTTTTTTTGATTAATTTTTAAGAGAATGGATGGCCAAGAATTAGGCCAGAAATGGCTGGAAAAAGAATATTTTGAGGAAGGATATTTTGTCCAATTTTAGCATTAGTGTAGCTCTCATTTACCATCGAAAAATCCAGGTCACAGCTTGAAGCCGCAATCTGATTTTTTTTGATTTTTTTTGCATTCTTTTCATGGAAACCCCGGTCGCTGCTTCGAGCCGCAACCGGGGTGTTCTGAATCTGTTTTAATGCCGCCTCCAATAAACAAGCGCCAACAAAAAGGCTCCAAAAGCGAAGGCTCCAAAAGCAAGATTTTCTGGCAACCAGGTACTTTGAAAATCCATGGCTTCTATTTTTCCAAATTGTACAAAAGGAGCCCAATAAAAGGGATGAGAAGCCAGTTTGGTGGCCTCTTGTAAATAGAATTTTTTGGATTCTTGTAGAGCGAAATCCTTGGTTTGCCCTGCTTTGATGCCTTGGTAGTACTTGTTCATAATCGCAGAAGTCGTACAATCTTCTACCGACCACAAACTCATCAATACACTCGGACAGCCTGCATGCATAAAACCTCTGGACAAGCTCATGACGCCTTCTCCACGGCGAAGCTGACCACTGCCGGTATTACAGGCGCTGAGTACGGCTAGTTCGGTTTGGAGTTCCAGGTTATATAAGTCAAAATTGGAAAGGTAGCCATCGGCAAGGAAGATCTTATTGAGCATGGGGTTTTGGTCGTCGAGGCAAGAATGGGTGGCAAAATGAGCAATTCGATAATCTTGAATGCTTTCCGCAAATAGGGCCTTATTGGCCTGCGAACCAGTGATGGCAGCCCCATTGAAAATTTTACTGATTTGTTCGACTTCTTCCTTATTGCAAATCAAAGGATACAAATCCTCCTGGGTACAGTTTCGAAAGGAATTTCTTGACGCATTTGCATTTTTGGGTTCTCCGAAACTTGGTGCAAAACCGATGAAATCATGCTTGGCTTGTTGGGTGTTGCTATTTTCTCGGGCAAAAAGAGTGGCGGAATAATTATAGCTTATTTGGAAGTCATTGAGCAAATAGGAAAGATTGTTGGGCAGATAATCAATGTTTTGATTCTTTGGTAATTTAGAGAGCAAGATTTCGAAAGGAATATATGCCAGTAGATCATCTGGTACGATGATGATTTGGTAAATGCTTTCCTCCAGTCTGGTCGGAGCAATCAGTTGTTGATAAAGGGCGTGAGCAGATTGCGTAAATTGCTCAAAATCTTTTTCCGCCGTTTTGATAGCAGGAGGATGAATCAATAAATTTCGAATGTCTTCTACCTTTTGATTCAAATCCGGTGTTTTGTCGAGTTGAATAAAATGAGCTGTTTGGGTCGTGATACAAAAGATGTACAGGTTTTTTTCTCCTACAAAATATTCTACCAAAGCACTTTCATTGGGTTTTAATTTTTTTCTGATCTCCTCAATATGGACGATGGAGGTGTTGTATTTTAATTGATGATAATTGGGATAGTTTTCTTCAAAATGCAGTAGAAGCTCTTGGTGTTTTTGCTCTAATTCAAAAAGTCCTTTTTCCAGCGTTTGGATTTTTTCGTGAGCCGTGTCGGGGGTCGAGATCAATTGTTTTTGATGGTAGATGATTTGTCCTTTTAAACTTTTTTCTTCCTCTAATAATTGGTCAGAAATACCTGCAATTCCCAAAGCAGAATTCTCATTAATGGATTCCAGAAGGAGAATGGCTTTACTGTTTTCGGCGATTTGAAAAGCTTCGTTGATAAGCGATTCACTGGCTTGTGTTTTTTGTAGTTCAAAATAACATTGTAAGGCGCCTTCAAAAATAGGCAAGACATTTTCTGCCAGGATTTCTTTTGAACCTATACCATGATAACTTTGCCGCAATTTGTTGAGTAATTGAATGGTTAATTGGTAGGTTTCTTTGGCGGCGAGTAGTGTTTCAATGTTTTTATCACGATGATAAATTTGGAACAGGGTATTGGCTTTACCAAGGAATGTTTTTAGAATATATTGATCGTTTGGTAGATCAGAAAGCGCAGGGTTTTGAAAGTCATTGGCTGGAGAAAATTTCTTGGAATATTGCGCTAAACTGTTTTGAAAATGTTGTAGACTATTTTTTAAATCTCCTTGTTCAAAATAAGTACTGGCTAGCTGATAATAAATCATACCCGTCTCTGTAGATTTACCAAGGGTTTTGTTCTTCTTTTGATTGATTAGTAGCGCTTGCTCAAAGTGTTGAATGGCTAAGTCGAATTTTTTTTGATGCTTGGCCCATTTTCCCAAAAGTAGATAAGCATCTAATGGGGCTTTGTTCAGGTGTTTTTGAGAAAATCGCAAGGCTTTATGAATGTGTTTTTTTGATAATTCCTCTTTCTTTTGTTGCCAGAAAAAATCACCAAGATTTAAATGGATCGTTACCATTCGATTCTTGGTACGTATATCATTCAAAGAGTGTTGAGTTATTTCTTGTAAGACTTTTTGGTACAAAATATAAGCGGTATCTCTTTGTCCAATGGTATTGTAAAGTTCAGCCAATTCCAAATAACTGGAAGTGATCATAGGATCAGACGTTTCCAGGTGCTCTAAACCTTTGTTGATTGCCTGAGAATAATATTTCTTACTCTCCGAATAATCTCCAGTTTCAAAAAAAAGACTACCTAGGTTTTTGAGAATGGCCAGTTCATCAGCCAGTTTTCCAGATTCAGAGGTTCGTTCAATTTCTAAAGCACTTTTGTATAATGGCATGGCCTTTTCATAATCGCCTTTTCGTCGATTGAAAATAGCGAGGTTGTTTAGCGCACTCCCATAGGCCGTGTTGTTGTTTTTGTCTAGATGTTTTTCTGCCGAAGCAAAGGCTATTAATGCATGCGCATAACTTTGATTGATATTTCCTTTTTGTCCAAAAGCAGAAGTCAGTGCATTGTGGCAGGCGACGTAATTTTCCCAATCTTCAATGCCCGGATAATAATCCAAACCTTTTTGGAAGTAATAAATCGAACTGTCGAGATTTGTATAAAATAAATGCTCTGCCTTACCAACGAAGTCGATTTTAGTAGACAATGAATCTTGCCCATAAATAAGGAGGGGAAGAAAAACAGAGAAAATTAATAAATTAAAAGCAATTGTTCTCATAGTAAATAACAAGAAAAGTTATCTTAATTACTTTGTAAACCTTTGGCTTCCTTCTACCAATTTAGGTTTATTGAAAAACGAAGATAAAAAAAGAGGAATAGAATCATTCCTCTTTTTTTATCAAGGTAGTTGGTTTAATCCATTTTTGTTAAGCGTTGTAGGATTCGGTCAGAACCACTATTGATTTGTAGAAAATAAAGTCCTTGAACTAAATGGCTAGTGTCCAGGATGAAGTTGTTTTCTCCGATACCTACTTTTTTGATTTCTTGTAAAACTAAGCTGCCGTCTATCGAAACTAGGTTAACGGTGATCTGTTCCTCTGATTTTGAAGTATATTTATATTCCAGAAAATCAGAGAATGGATTGGGATTGATACTAACTTGATTCGCATTAAACGTGCTAGCCATTCGATTATCAGCTCGCCCCTCGGGATCGTTAGGTTGTTCAGGGTTGGGTACTTCACAATCACTACAATCAAAGCAGATTGATAGAGAATCAATGGGAGGGCGTGGAGTGCAGTCTGATCCCGCATCTGAGCATAAATTACAATTTTCTGTAAAGACCTTACAACTGAAAATATCATCGGGACCTCCATAATCGGAAAGGGGGAAAGTTCCCAAATTTCCATTTTCATCAAATGTTACTAATTCAACAGATAGATTAAAAAGGGTTTGCTGATTAGGGTCTTTGGAGCAAATATTAATATTCATTAAATTTGATAAAGGAATCATCACTTCCCCTTTATATACAGAATAAGAGACACCATGAATATCATAATCACCCAGGGATTCCCAAGACGTAATCGCAGGGGTTACTATTCCCGATCCATTCACATCTTGATATTGTAAATGAACTGGATCAAGATCAGTAGGCCAGACCAATGGTTTCTTACCACCGGAGTAATCAATATATTGCTCTAGATTTACGCAATAAACAGCAAGTGGTATCATTGGAGTTGTGCAATACTGAGATTCAAAAACTACTGCAATAGTTTCATCAGGACAACCTGTAGCAGGTCTACCACTATAACTAGTTCCAGAATCACACAGTTTGAAAACAGTAGATTGTCGAGATACCCCTGAACAAGCTGTTCCTTGACTCGGAGGCTGAGCTTGTGCTTCCACCGCCATACCCAAGACAAATAAAAACATCAATAAAACAGAAAAGAGAGAAAGGTCTTTAACTTTCATGGTTATTTACTTTTAAGTGGTTTGTAAAAAAAACCAATCGCTGCTAAATGTAGAGCAGATTGGATATCAGTTTTGTAATTTTAACCTTTTGCTGACTGTAATACAGAAAAAGTCAATTGTCACTTTAAATAGAGAAGGAGTTAAAAGCTAGAAAAAGGCTTTAAACTGTTAGTACCTTAGGGGTTAAAAAGGTAACCAATGAAAAATTAAAAAAAATGGGACTTGCAGATTAAATTTAAAAAATAAAAATAAGAAAGGCGCAAATACTTATAAATTAAGTGAATTGTGCGGTAGAGTTTTTATTTTTAGCACTTCTAATGATTACCTTTTACAAAAAATAGGTACTAACCAATTGATCTCTATGTCAGAATTTACTGATAATCATTTGCTGGAAATGTTGAGTTCACTAGATAAAAAAGTAAGAAACAAAGCTCTTACGAGTATTTATCAAGAAAACTTCTTAGCAATTTCGACTTATATCAAAAAGAACAAAGGAAAGCCGGAGGATGCGGAAGATATTTTTCAGGATGGTTTGATGGCTTTTTATGAACAGGTGGTCAAAGGGACTTTTAAAGGTACAAGTTCCATCCGTACCTATTTATTTGCTATTTGCAAAAATATCTGGATTAAGCGTTTACGCAAGGCTTCTTCGCAAAGAGAAATCTACGGGAAGGAAGAAGATTTTCCACAAAAGGAAGATTTGGTTTTGGACCTGATCATTACAGAGGAAGAGTCTAAACAACTGGCTTCGCTTTTGGATCAAATCGGAGAGGATTGCAAAAAAGTACTCTTGCTCTACTATTATGAGCGCAAGCGGATGAAAGAAATTGCAAAGACTTTGGGTTTTGCCAATGAACAGGTGGCAAAGAATAAAAAAAATCGTTGCTTAGGTAAATTAAAAGAACTGGCACATCGCATCCCCCATTTTAAACCATTTTACAGGGAATAAATGATGAAAGAAAAAAAGCAATTTTTCGCACAGATTGATGATTACATTCTTGGTCACCTAGAAGAAAAAGAAGTCATCGCTTTTCAACAAGAGTTGGAACAAAATATTGCTTTGACAGAAGCATTGCATTCGCAAGAACGAATTCTTCGTGGAATGACGGAAGGGGGACGCATTGAATTAAAAGCAGAATTGAAAGAGATTCACCAAAAAGTAATCAACACTCCAAGGCCAAAAACAAAAGTCAAAAAAATGGATTGGCGTCCTTTTGTTGCCGCCGCCTCTTTGCTATTCTTGGGCTTAGTCGCCTGGTGGTCTTGGCCACTTCCCGCCAATGAACCTCAGCAAATTTTTGCTACAAATTATGAACCCTATGAACTCATGCTCGCTATGCGTAATGAGACAGAGGATAAAAGGATTGGAGAGGCCGCTAAGTTTTATCGGCAGCGAAGATTTGCAGAAGCTATACCTATTTTGGAAGCACTGATTTCAGAAGAAGGGGAGCATTCTCAAAAAATACTAGCCCTGGCGATCTCTCGTTTTGAAATTGGAGAAAAGGAAAAAGCTTTTCTGCCACTCCAAAAAATCATCAAAGATAAAGACCCTTTTTTATCAGACCTCGCCCATTGGTATAGCGCACTATTTTATTTACAATTGAACCAAAGTGCAAAAGCCATCCCCTTTTTAGAAACCCTTGCCAACTCTCCTAATGCCGCCAAGCGCGAAGCTGCCCAGAAAATATTGGAGCAGTTGAAGACTCTATAACCATTCCTCTTTTTTGATACTCCTCCATTAAAATATTTCTACTATTATATTTCTCTTTTCGGTTACCTTTCTTTTTTGAAGGGTACTAATTGAATAGGGTGTTACTTTTAGGCACTTGCTTAAATCCCTTCGCCTCATCAAAAAATATAAATCTGTTTTCGAATAGTTTTATTTCTATTACTGACAAATTCTTGAAAAAATTTAAAAGCCTTTTAGGACGACTATCCTCCGATAGCCCTTATCCTATTATGGCTTTTCCTATGATTTATTTGTCAGTATTGATAAGTCGCAAGAGCAGGACAATGGTCGCTCTTGCGCTTATTTTTTTAACCAGAATAAAATTGAAAATTATGCGAAAAATTATGTTAAGACTAAGTCCTTTACTTTTTCTCTTACTCCTTTTTTCCTGTGCCAAAGACCGGGAAATGATTGCCCTGGAAAAGGAAGCCATAGATAAAATGGAATTGCGGGGTAAAGAAAGGTTTTGCCCTTGTAATAGCCCCGATTTTATGGATGTTCAGGTGCAAGAAGATTGTTCTGTAGCCATTGAACTTGGATATGATTTTGAAAACACACCTCCTGAATGTGGGTTTTATGTCGCCGAAGTATTCAACTTGGAAACAGGAGAAAATACAACTCTTGTGCAAGAAGAAGACTTTTTCTTTATAGAAGAATTAGCCTCTTGTGCCAAGTTTGAAATTAGGGTAGCACATGTCGGAGAAAATTGCCCTCCTGAATACATCAGCGAAACTTTTAAAACGCCTTGCGAAGGATGTAGTATTTGTACCAACCCATGTCAACAACCTGACTTTATTAATTTTAAAAATATAAATGGTTGCTCGACATCCGTGGAATTTGGATTTAATGAGCCGATGTGTGGTACTTTTTCCTTGTTTTACAAAAATAATGAAGGTGGACCAACAATGGTCATTGATCCTGTATCGAGCCCTGTGGTTTTAACAAATCTGCAAGCCTGTACCACATATGATATTGGTATTTCTCATGTAACAGATGTTTGTACTTCCCTACCTAAGTTGAATGCTTTTACGACTTCCTGTAAGCCTTGCCGCGAATGTACTGGCCCTTGTCGCCCCGTTGATTATTTACAAGTCAAAACAATTACTAAAACGAGTGCTTCAATTTCTTTCGGACACAACAAAAAAGTCTGTGGTGCTTTTTCTGCCTTTTTGGTAAATAATGAAACGGGAGAAATAGTCTATTTGAATCCAGTGACTAGCCCATTGGCACTTAATAACCTGAGTCCATGTACTTCTTATTCTTTTTCGATTTCTCACAACACGGATGAAGTCGGTTGTTTGCCTACTCGTATCGATTTTATGACGGAATGTTAATAGCAAATTGTTTTTGTTTTGGAGCCTATTAAGAAGCCCAAAACGCGATTTATTAAACCGATTTGACGAAGCATTTTTTTAACTTAAAAACTTTAAATCATGAAAGTAAACGTACTAAGTATCTTACTACTGCTAATTTCCTATAGTGGATTTTCACAAGGAAATTGTAGTGCCAACGCAGGTATTTTTCAGCAACTTTGTGTAAGCGATGACCTAAATCTATTTGGAATAGAAGGGGATAATTTCCAGCAACCATTGGATGTTACCTGGATCGCAAGCCCTAATAATCCAACGACAACGACTATTGTTTCCCCCAATACCTTACAGACGCCAGTGATTCCTGACGGAGGTGAATTTGCACCAGGCACCTATCAATTTGAGATAGCTGTCGTTTGTAGTGATGGTTCGATTTCTACGGATGTTGTATCCATTCGCTTTGTCGAAATCGTCAACCCACCCGTGATAGAAAATCACCCACTGATTGTCTGTGAAAACTCGATTACCCTTTTTGGATCTTTGCCAGACCCTGGCGTAACTGCAGAGTGGAGCATTAGCCCTGCTTCTATTGCTATCACTGTAGAAGAAATACAAACACCTTCGGGACCTGCTTATGTAATTACTCACGATCCTAGGTATGATAGTGGATGTTCCAATACCATTACTTACTCTTTTTATGTTGGAGGTTGTCTGGAAGAAACCACGACGACTGTTGAGTTTATCGAATCTTATACTTCTTTAAACGCGGGAGTACAGGGAGGCTGCCCAAGTTGTGAGTTAGATATCAGGCTCTGTGGAAATGGAGGTTGTGGTGGCACTCCTTCCTGGACAATTGTAGGAGCACCGCCAGGAGTAGCGATTGGAGATCTTAGCCTTAGTTCCCCAAATAGTACTTGTACGAATTTTTCTGCACCAGAACCCGGAGATTATACTTTTACCTATACTGTTGAGAATGGACCTTGTCCAACGGTTACAGAGACGGTTACCTGTACGATTATAGAATCGGAAATTATAGATTTGGGACCAACTGAAAGCTATTTGATTTGCGATGATGAATGGACTATTGGTTCAATAGATTTAGCGGTAGAGGATTTTCCAGGAGCAACTTATACTTGGGGAGT